>NZ_JTEV01000024.1 GCF_000786105.1 Bdellovibrio sp. ArHS | reverse complement strand
AACCGAGAACATCGTCTCGGTGATTTCTTCCAAAACTCCGTGAGGATCACCAACTTTAGTAACTACTTCGGCGGAGCCGAAGTGCAGAACAGTTGGCGGGGTGGACGGGACTCGAACCCGCGGCCTTCCGCGTGACAGGCGGACGTTATAACCAACTTAACTACCACCCCACATCGATTTGGAGAATCTTTTATAGCCACAGTGCCCGTGCAATTCAATCAATTTTTTAATAAACGCTTAAAAAGGCCTTAACAAGAGGTGGCAATGCCCCCTTTTTGAGCAATTCACAGTTTTAATCCCCCCTTTCACACCGCCCAAAATACAGATGCAGCACCTGGAGGCCTTGGAAATCCCCCATTTAGGGTATACTGTGAAGGCTCTTTTCCAATGAGGAGATACCATGAAAAAGGCCCTTATCTTTACCGCTCTTTTGATGTCCCAAGCCGCTTTGGCTGAAACTGTCACCTACAACGTGGAAGGCATGCACTGCGGATCTTGCGCCAAAGCCATCCAAGCCCAAGTCTGCAAAATGGACGGCCTGGAAAAATGTGAAGTATCCGTCGGGAAAGTTGTGATTTCGTCAAAAACGGGAATCAATATTTCTCAAGATCAAATCCAAGCTGCTATTTCTAAAGCGGGCGAGTACAAAATCACAGGTTCTTCGAAGGCTAAATAAAAACTTCTTAACAGAAGAAAACATTTTTTTATTTATCAGCACACGATAAATTGACGGTCGAGCCGACGCTTGTCGGTGACGACCTTCGTGACCTTTGCCATAATATCCGTATGGCTATTCTTGATACTACTGAAAAAAAAGGTCGTCTTCTCATCATTGATGATGAGTCGGAATTACGGGAAGTTCTAATGGCCCTGTTGGAGGAGTCCGCAGAGCAAATCACTCAGGCCGCCAACGGTCTTGAAGGAATCGATCTTTTAAAAACGCAGCAGTTCGACGCTGTCTTGTCGGATGAAAAAATGCCCAAAAAGTCGGGACTTGAAGTCTTGAAGTGGATGCGCGAAAACAACGTCAACATCCCTTTCATCATTCACACTGGCTATGGTCAAAAAGACATGGTCATCGAGGCCCAGCGCCTTGGCGTTTATGCCTTTATTGATAAGCCCTGGAATGAGAGAGCCTTGATTCGCACAGTGGAAGAGGCACTTCGCTCCGGCATGGAGCAACAGAAGTAGCAAGTCCTTGTTTTAAATCGCCTCCTCGATGAAAATGGAAGTCTTTCCGGGTCCATGACCCTAGAACAGGATTCCCTCATGACAAAACTTTTTTGGCTCGATATGGAGATGACCGGTCTTGATGTCGAGAAAGAAGTGATCATCGAAGTTGCGGCAATCGTTACGGACCTCAACTTCAAAGAACTTGAAACTTTCGAAACTGTCGTTAAACAACCGCAAAAATATTTGGACAGCATGGATGCCTGGAATACCGAGCACCACAAGAAATCAGGTCTGACTGCCAAGGTTCCGTTCGGAATGGACCCGGATCAGGTCGAAGCTAAACTTGTCGACATGGTGAAAAAGCATTTTCCAGATCCGAAGGATCGCCCGATTCTTGCTGGAAACTCGATCATGCAGGATCGCTTGTTCATCGATAAGTATATGAAGGATCTTGCGGGACGCCTGCACTATCGCATGGTGGATGTGTCTTCGTGGAAAGTGATCATCAATAACAAGTTCAATTACATCTACCAAAAAGCGAACAAACACCGCGCCTTGGATGATATTCGCGAAAGCATTCAAGAGCTGCGCGCCTACTGCGATAAAATGCACTTCGATAAATAGATATAAAAAAGGCCTCTGCAAAAGAGGCTTTTTTTATTTCATCGTGACAAATAAATAGACGCCATCTTATATAAGGCATGCCTCAGAAGAATCAGGAATCAACAGACACCGCTTTTAAAAATTGGATCAACGAAGCTTTAGTGAAGCGAATGGCAAAACATATCGCTCATCATGACCCGGAGTTTGATTCTAAGGCCTTCATCAAATTAAGCCACAAGCTTCCCGAACTTGAACTGAAGCCTCGAATGCGTCTGATCTGCGACTTCTTAAAAAACCATATTCCCGAGGACTATAAAAAAGCTCTTGCTATTCTTTTAAAAGCCACGAAAGAACCCGCCCCGGGCGTCAGTCCTTTGCGTGGCTTTGATCTTTGGGCCTTCACTGAGTATGTGCATCGCTACGGGCTTAAAGATTTTGATAGTTCGATGAAGGCCTTACACACCTTCACGGAGCTTTTCACCGCGGAATTCGCCATTCGTCCTTTTTTAATTCATGAAGAGTCAAAGACACTGAAAGTGCTGCAGAAATGGAGCAAAGATAAAAATCATCACGTGCGTCGTCTGGTCTCTGAAGGCTCACGCCCCCGTCTGCCTTGGGGCGAACAATTAAAAAGTTTTATTAAAGATCCTACGCCGACAATTAAACTTTTGGACCAATTGAAATACGATGAGGAACTTTACGTTCGCAAATCCGTCGCCAATCATTTAAATGACATTTCCAAAGACCATCCTGACATCGCGATCAGGGTCGCGGCCCGCTGGATGAAGGAAGCTCCTAAAGAACATAAAGAAAAAATCGGCTGGATTATTCGCCACGCACTCAGAACTCTTCTGAAAAAAGGCAATAAAGAGGCCTTAAAGCTTCTGGGCTTTGAAAACAAAGGTAAAGTCCAAGTCAAAAATCTGCTGCTTGTCAGCGACAATGTTAAGATCGGCAGTCATCTGGAGTTTTCTTTTGAAGTGGCTTGCTCTGAAGCCGCGCAGATCATGGTGGATTACTTGATACATCACAAAAAAGCCAATGGCAAAACCAGCCCCAAAGTCTTCAAACTGACCACGAAGACAATGAAACACAAAGAAGTGATTTCTATAAAGAAGAAACACTCTTTCAAACCGATCACGACCCGAGTGTATTATCCTGGCACCCATTATTTGGAAATCATGGTGAACGGAAAACTTTTGGAAAAAGTCCCCTTTGAATTAAAGAAATAAGAACTCGAAGTCCGCGAAGAACGGACGCCTGCCACGGCCTTCTTAGGAGTCGTTGCCGCCCCGTCGAAAATGGTTTATTCCATCCAAATGGCAATATTTCGAAAAAAATCAAAAGTTGAATGGCAGTGGCTGGGACGCTCAATCAAGGGTCACGTCGTCGAAGTCTTTAAAAAACCCGTCACTTTAGAAATCAAAGGTAAGAAGATCACCCGCAATGGCTCGCCAGAAAAGCCGGCGTATCTTGTCGTGTCGGAAGCTGGCAATGAAGCCCTTAAACTTGAGACCGAGTTAACGGCGCAAGGCAAAGCTCCGGCTAAAAAGTTTAAAATCTTTAGTTAAACGCGATCAAAGAAACACCACGTCCTCACCGAGCTATAAAAAAAGGAAGCCTTGAGAGCTTCCTTTTTTTCTTTTTAATGAGGGCGAAACCCTTTTTTAAGAAAATTCGCCTTTATAAAAATTAGTAACGATAGTGTTCAGGTTTGAACGGACCTTGCGGGCTCATGTGCAAGTATTTTGCTTGCTTAGAGCTTAATTTAGTCAACTTCACACCCAATTTATCCAAGTGCAAAGCAGCGACTTTTTCATCAAGGTGCTTAGGCAGACGGTAAACAGCGATCTCTTGGTACTTATCACGGTTCATGAATAGTTCCATTTGTGCCATTACTTGGTTTGTGAATGAGTTACTCATCACGAAGCTTGGGTGACCTGTTGCACAGCCCAAGTTAACCAAACGACCTTTTGCCAAAACGATGATTTGACGACCGTTTTTCAAAGTGTGGATGTCCACTTGTGGCTTCACTTCACGCACTTTTGAATTCTTGTTCAACCAAGCCATATCGATTTCGATATCGAAGTGACCGATATTACATACGATCGCATTGTTTTTCATCATGTTGAAGTGCTTGTCTGTGATGATATCGCAGCAACCAGTTGCCGTAACGAAGATGTCCGCGATTTTTGCCGCTTCTTCCATTGTCGTTACTTCGAAACCTTCCATCGCCGCTTGCAATGCACAGATAGGATCGATTTCAGTGATAAGAACGCGCGCGCCCAAGCCACGAAGAGAATGTGCAGAGCCTTTACCTACGTCGCCGTAACCAGCTACTACGCAGATTTTACCAGCAACCATTACGTCAGTAGCACGCTTGATACCGTCAGCCAAAGACTCGCGGCAGCCATAGAGGTTGTCGAATTTAGACTTCGTCACAGAGTCGTTGATATTGATCGCAGGAACTTTCAACTTGCCGTTCTTAAGAAGAACTTCCAAGTTGTGAACGCCTGTGGTTGTTTCTTCAGAGATACCGATGATTTTCTTCATCTCTTTAGCGAAGCGTGGTTCGTGCATCATGTTTGTCAAGTCACCACCGTCATCCAGGATCATGTTGAAGCCTTCTTTACCCCAACCAACGATAGTTTGTTCGATACACCAGTTGAAATCCTCTTCGCTCAAACCTTTCCAAGCAAAGACCGGAATACCAGCTGCGGCGATAGCAACGGCTGCATGGTCTTGAGTTGAGAAGATATTGCATGAAGACCAACGCACTTCCGCACCTAACTCGACAAGAGTTTCGATCAGAACAGCCGTCTGGATTGTCATGTGAAGGCAACCAGAAATGCGGGCACCTTTCAAAGGTTGTTGTTTCTTAAATTCTTTACGAACTGCCATCAAGCCTGGCATTTCTGTTTCAGCGATTTTGATTTCTTCGCGGCCCCATTTAGCCAATTTATCGAAGACTTCAGGATTTTCCATCGCCTCTTTGCAGACTTTGAAGTCGCCAGAGATTGTTTTTGCAGCCGGTTTAGCTGGTACTTTAGCATTTTTTTTCATTGCCGATTTTCCATTCGTTGTCGTTAGTGACATGAGTTTCCTCTCGTTAGTTTACAAAATCAAATTCAAAGAAGCTTGAGCTTCGCTTGGGGCGCAGGGCTGTTCGCTCTGCTAACCGCCGCTTAGGGTAAGGTTAAAATTTCGAACCCAGTATCCGTCACAAGAACGGTATGTTCAAACTGTGCGGATAATAGACCATCTGCGGTATGATAATATTTAATCGAAGAGCCGGTAATATCAAACTCGATAAGCTCATCTGTACCTTGGTTAACCATGGGCTCGACAGTGATACAGTGGAAGGGGACCAGGCGTTCGCCCTTCCCCTTTTTACCGAAAGAGGGAACAAAAGGCTCGTCGTGGAAGGTCCGGCCGACACCATGACCGCCGATCTCTTTGACGGTTGTATAGCCTTTGCGGGTCACAAGCTTATTCGTTTCAAAACCAATATCGCCAGTAAAGCCACCTGGCTTGATCATTTCAATGCCAATGTCGCGGGCCATGCGGGCAGTTTCAATCAAGTCCTTGGCATCCTCGGAGACGTTTCCGATGGCATACATCTTAGACGTGTCACCGAAGAAACCATCAATCCAGGCCGTCACATCCACGTTGATAATATCCCCGTCCTTGAGAACGGTTTCATCGGGAACCCCGTGACAGACAACTTCATTGATAGAGGTGCAGGTGTATTTAGGATAGCCATGATAACCAAGACAAGCAGACTTGGCCCCTTTGCTGAGCATGAAATCGTTGGCAAGCTCATCGATTTCATTCGTGGTCATCCCCGCCTTGATGTACTTATCGAGATACGTCAAAGTATCCGCAGCAATACGACAGGCTCGGGTCATTTTTTTGATTTCTTCTAAAGATAAAGGCTTAATTCCCATAGAGGGGATATATAGCACAGAGGCTGGCCCTTGGATAGGCCGTAAAAACAGAAAAGCCTAGGGGTTGCCTAGGCTTTTTGAATCTAATTCAGCTTAAACTGACCTAAGACCTATTTAAGGTGCTTAGAAACCAATTTAGTCATGTCGAACATAGAAACAGTCGTTTTACCGCCGAAAACTTCTTTCAATTTAGCGTCAGCATTGATGTTTCTTTTGTTTTTAGAGTCTTGAAGACCGTTCTTTTTGATGTAAGCCCAAAGTTTTTTAACAACTTCAGTACGTGGAAGTGGAGAAGCACCAACAACTGCTGCCAAAGCTGCAGATGGAGTCAACGCTTTCATGAATGCAGCGTTTGGTTTACGTTTTGTAGCAGCTTTTTTAGGAGCAGCTTTTTTCGCAGCAGCGGCTTTTTTAGGAGCAGCTTTTTTTGCAGCAGCAGCTTTTTTTGGAGCAGCTTTTTTAGCTGCAGCTTTCTTTGTAGTAGCTTTCTTAGCTTTCGCCATTTCTAAATTCCTCCGTTAGGTTTTTAGTCTCGTTTATACGAATGAGCTTAGTGTGTATCTAAGTCGAGGGGTTTGTCCAAAAAAAAATGCAGGCTTTTCATTTTTTTTTGCGCATCTGCTGCGGAAACCCCAGGGAAAAGTGGAATTTCCCCTCTGGAAATACCCTTTTCCCCTCGGAAAATCGCGGTTTCTCCTAGGAAAAAGGTCGATTTCTCGATGGAAAACCGCTTCTGGACTGCGATTTTTCAGGGGTGTCCCGATAAGAAACACATGAGTTTTCAGGCAAGCTTCAAACAAATTCTCCGAGACAAAATGGGCGAAAACAGCAATTTCTCCCCTGAAAATCAAGTTTCCAGTCTGAACTCCGACCCGGCTCACCTGGCTTTTTTGCTTGGTCAAATCAACCGTTTAGAATTTCAAACGCGTCGTGGACACTACCCGCAACAAAAGGTTCGTCCCCAAAGAAAAGCGCACAGTTTCACTCCCACACAAAAACTTGCCTATGAGTTTCTAAAGACCTGGGCACATGACCTGCACGAGGGCTTTACTGCCACCGAACTTAAAAAGGCCTTTCGCCAAGCCGCCCTGGCACTCCATCCGGATCATGGTGGAAATACGCAGCAATTCCTTGAGCTCAAAGCTCATTTTCAAACTCTTCGCGCCCTGACTCCCCTCTAGTCCTGTCAAATTTTTATTACAAATCTGAAATAGCTTAAGCCGTTTTTGTTTATACCCGAAAAGCAAAAGGGATCGGAAGTACGGCAGCATGTATGACTTAGAGTTCACCT
The DNA here is from genome assembly GCF_000786105.1 of Bdellovibrio sp. ArHS. Taxonomy (NCBI): domain Bacteria; kingdom Pseudomonadati; phylum Bdellovibrionota; class Bdellovibrionia; order Bdellovibrionales; family Pseudobdellovibrionaceae; genus Bdellovibrio; species Bdellovibrio sp. ArHS. Next base: position 5,099 of record NZ_JTEV01000024.1, on the reverse strand, counting down.
CAGAAGATGCATATAATAAGAGGATCACCTATTTTAAGGTGATCTATTTTATTGGTATTGCCGTCTCATTTGTCTACCTTATCAAATTCAATTTCGAATACAAAACCTACGAATACAACCCCGTCCTGATCCCGATGTGGCTGGGATATGCTCTTATTCCTCCTTTGGTTTTAAGATTTTCCAAGAACTATCTGTTGTCGGCCATGACCTTAAGCATATGTTCGGCGGCGATCGTCACTTATTTGCTTTATACCGCTGGCGGAGGCGACGCCCCCGGGGTGTTCTGGCTGGCCGCCATACCTCTGGTGATGGGCATTCTAATGGGGCTTCCTGGCGCGGTGACGGGTTACTTCATCGTCTTGGGTATCATCATTTTCTATTGGTACTTAAAGGCCCATGGCTTAGGCCCCAACGTCATTGAAGAATACGGGGACTACGGAAAAGAAAAGCTCTTTAACCTGGTCACCTTTCTTATCTTTTCTTGCTTTACCACCCATCAGTACATCATGGGCGAAGAGCGCTTTATGAAGCGCCTGATGGAAAAGAACCTCGATATCGAAAACCTTCTCCGAGTTCTGATTCATGATATCGCCAATACACTTTCGTCAATGACCTATAATTTGGTGAAGGCAAAAGAGGACCGCGAAAATTTAAGTTCCTTGGAATTTGAGAAAATTGAAAAGGCCGTGGATGACATCAATAGCCTTTTAGCGCAAGTCCGACACTTGAAGTCGGTCAAGGACGGAAAGGCCGCCCTGCCCCTAAAACCGATCTCGCTAACCCTGGTTCTGCACGAAGTGTACGAAAGCATTTTGGATCTGGCGCAGAAGAAAGGCATCAAGATCTCTTTGGATATTTCCAGAGACCGTATGTTGATTAACGGGGAAAAAACTATTCTGAGCAATGTCGTTCTTTTGAACCTGCTCAATAATGCCGTGAAGTTCTCGCACCCCGGAGACCGGATTGAACTGAAGGCCTATGCCACTGATTCTCAAGTGGTGATCGAAATCCAGGATTATGGCATTGGCATTCCCGCATCAATCCTGGCGCAGATCTTTAATATCAACGCCCAGACGACGCGCCTGGGAACACAGGGGGAAAAAGGCACGGGTTATGGCATGCCCCTAGTTAAAGAATATCTGCAAATGATGGAGGGAACGATTGAGATCTCTTCCCATGAGACCTCGGCCCACAACCAACCCCGAGGAACCAAAGTCGTTTTAACCCTGCCCTTAGCCAGTGTATAAATGCGCACCAATAAAAAAAGGCCCCCACTGCTGGGAGCCTTGCCGATAAACAATCCGAAGAAATTCTTAGACCATTTTAAAGCGGATACGCTTGGGAGCTGCGTTTTCGCCCAAACGTTTCTTGCGGTCTTCTTCGTACTCTGTGAAGTTTCCAGGGAAAAACTCGATCTTGGAGTCCCCTTCAAAAGCCATGATATGAGTGCAGACGCGGTCTAAGAACCAACGGTCATGCGAAATCACCACAGCCGACCCACCGAACTCAAGCAACGCCTCTTCCAGAGCTCGCATCGTGTTGACGTCCAAATCATTCGTCGGTTCATCCAGAAGCAACAGATTGGCACCCTGCTTAAGAATTTTCGCCATGTTCACGCGGTTTCTTTCACCACCTGACAACTGACCGACTTTCTTCTGCTGGTCAGTTCCCGAAAAGTTAAACCAGGAAACGTATTGACGAGCATTGATTTCGCGCGTGCCTAACTGGATCACATCCTGACCACCAGACAACTCTTCAAAGATCGTTTTATTTGGGTCTAAAGTTTCACGAGTTTGATCGACATAGGCAATCTTCACCGTCTCGCCCACTTTGAAAGAGCCCGAGTCCGGCTGCTCTTTGCCCGTGATCATGCGGAACAAAGTCGATTTACCCACACCGTTAGGTCCGATAACACCGACGATGGCTCCGCGCGGAATCGTGAAGCTGACGTCATCCAAAAGCACCTTGTGGTCGTAGGCTTTGGTGATGTTTTTTGCCTCAACGACGATATCCCCCAAGCGAGGTCCCGGTGGAATATAGATGGACATCTCTTGGATTTTTTCCGGAGAGGCTTCTTTCAAAAGGTTTTCGTAATTCGAAATACGCGCTTTTGATTTCGCCTGACGAGCTTTTGCCCCCTGACGGATCCAATCCAATTCGCGCTCTAAAGTTTTAGCTTTGCGAGCTTGGTCTTTGGCTTCGTTGGCCGTACGCTTGTCTTTTTGTTCAAGCCAAGACGTGTAGTTTCCTTTCCAAGGAATGCCTTCACCACGATCCAGCTCTAAAATCCAGCCGGCAACATTATCCAGGAAATAACGGTCATGCGTGACCGCGATCACGGTTCCCGGGAACTTCGAAAGATATTGTTCTAACCACGCTACGGACTCTGCGTCCAAATGATTCGTAGGCTCATCCAAAAGCAAGATATCCGGCTCAGACATGATCAGTCTGGCCAAAGCGACACGGCGTTTTTCACCGCCCGAAAGATTCGTCACAGGCAGATCGCCATCTGGACAACGAAGAGCATCCATCACGATCTCGATTTTTTGATCGACATCCCAGGCACCCAGCGCTTCCAATTTTTCCTGAATAGCGCCTTGTTTTTCGATCAACTTGTTCATTTCGTCAGGATCCAGATCGGGATCGCTGAATTTGTCGTTGATGGCGTTGTATTCCTTCATCAACAAAGGCAACTCTCCCATGCCGGCAAAGATATTTTCTTTCACCGTCAAAGTGGAATCTAGCTGAGGTTCTTGCTCGAAATAACCCACCTTCATTGTTTTCGATGGGAACGCTTCGCCGAGGAAGTCCTTATCCACACCTGCCATAATTCTAAGCAAAGTCGACTTGCCGGAACCGTTCAATCCCAGAACACCGATCTTCGCGCCATAGAAGTAAGAAAGATAAATATCCTTCAGCACATATCTTTGTGGAGGATATACTTTACTTACGCCCTTCATTGTGTAGATAATCTCTTGAGACATGATGTCACACTCCTAAAAGAGAGTATCTTTACCAGGCTAAAAATACTTGTCAAATGGAGTTCCATTTATGAAACTGTCGCCCCTGTGCATGAAGCACTTTCGGCAAAAAAAATAAGCAGATTGTAATTAGCATAATGAGTGATGACGTCTTAGAGAAACAATCGAATACGCCTTTAGAGGGCCCGGGTCCTTCGGAGAACTCCGATAAGCCGGCTTCTTCTGCGCGCAAATCGCTGTTTGGGAACCTGAATAAGGATCTTACGCAAGCTCTTAACACCTGGGATAATTTGACAGAGCAGATGTCCAATCGCGTCTCCCCTGAAGAAGAGCAGCTTCAGGAGGTCAAACGCCTGTTGGGCGAGCTCAAGTCAAAACTGAACGAATTCAGCGAATAGATTTATTTTCGGTCGTGTTTTCCTCCCCCAAGACATGCGGGGGATTCAAAATTAAGAGCGGCTTTTTGCTTTTCCCATTCATCCGGCGTCAACGTTTTCTGCGTCAGGGCATGCAAACCACTCTGCAACTCTTCTTGTAAAAGCTCGTTGATCATTCGTTGCCGGTCAATGCGCGACTTTCCGACAAACTTCTCAGAGACCACTAAAATTTTAAAATGGGTTTCGCTGCCCGCAGGGACGGCATGCATAAAGCTCTCGTTCTCGATTTCTAGATGAGCGGGAACAAGAGCCTGACTTAAAATATCCTTCAAACGATTGGCACGATTGGACATGGCGCCTTTTTATTTCTTTTCGATCTTAGACTTCACGTAGTCTAAGCCCATTTTCGCCATGACGAAAACACCCTTTTCTTCCAATTTCTTTTCGACATCTTTGGCTGTACGTAAAGCCTTTGCTGCCGCGATCTGCGCCAAGGGATGTCCAACAGGAAGACCTTCAAATTGTCCGTCATGAACCCATTCTTCAGCAACAGTATCAGCAAGCTCCATCACTTTGGGTGCCTTCATACGAATCAATTCACTGCCATAAAACTCCAAGTGAATCTTTTTAGGCCCTTCTTCGTGTGTCGACATCATATCTTCATGCGAAGTGTCTTCTTCAGAAACCCGCTGCGCTTCCACCGTGATTTCTTCGGCGCGCACACCTTCATTCTGAGCTTCCGTGTTGATCGCGTCCGCTTCCTCAATCGTGACTTCTGCTTCGTCAACGATCACTCCCGCATCGTTCATGATCGCGGCTGTTTCCATTTCGACATTCTCTTCGTCATGCATCGCCTCATCGGCTTCGATCTCATGATGAGGGCGGCGTTTTTGCGCATGCTTATCATGGTGCGAGCCTTTTTTATGGCCCCCTTTACCTGCGTGCTTCTTTTTACCGTCGTAGTGCTTAATCTCTGGCATATACACCTCTTAGATAAATCCTAACATTTCTCGAGTGACAAAATCATAATCGGCCTTGGCCGGCGACTTTCCAGCAAACAACCCTTTGCCGGAACGCACGGTGTTTTTCACCTCTGAAGAAGTTCGAATATATCCCTTCATCAGACAATCCTCAAAAGAATCAATGCACTTCTGTAAAAGTTCATGACTGGTGTTTTCGCGACCATCGAACTTCGTGAAAAGAATTTTTTTTGTAAACTCCAGGTCAAAATCCTGCTTGATATCGTCTAGTTCATTCAGGTTCTTTTGCAGTCCCAGAAAGGCGAACTTATCGGGGTTGACCGGCAGGATAACCTCGTCCGAAGCCACTGTCACAGCCGTATTCACGGCGCTTAAGGCCGGGGCCGTGTCGATCAAAATCAGGTCGTACCGATGTTTGATTTTTTCTAAAGGGGCTTTGACCATTTGGGACCAATTGCGGTTCGAGTTCATCAAAACTCGCTCTAAAACCGAATTATTTAACGACGAGGGAATCAAATCCACATGGGGTTCAACAAAGCGAACACATTCCTCGATGCTTTTACGCTTTTCCGCGATATCCACCCACACCGGCAAGGCTTCATCTTCCACCCCCAGAGCAAAGCTCAAATTCGCCTGCTGATCCAGATCCACAAAAAGAACGCGGGCACCATACATGGCCGCGCGCAAGCCCATATTCAAGACCGACGTCGTCTTAGCGACGCCCCCTTTGAGCATTTGCACAGAGATCACTTTTTGTGGGT
>NZ_JTEV01000023.1 GCF_000786105.1 Bdellovibrio sp. ArHS | reverse complement strand
GGTCGGTTGCGGCGGGGCCCTCGGCAAGGAAGGCCTCTAGACAGGTCGTTTTCCAAAGTTCATTTTGGCGCGATTCGATGATTGCAGGCGTCGGCCAAAGAATGCGCTCGCCAGGTCCCTGAATATCAAAGAGCAAAAGAAAAACATTATCAGCGACAGCCTGAAGTTCGGCTTGAATCTTAAACAGATTCGTCTGCGCCGTCGCCGTAAAAGGCGTGAGCGTTCTCATGAGTGTTTCTCCCATTCCAGAAGAGCGGTGAATAAAACTTTGCCATCACTCAAGCGAACCCCGCGATACGCGGTGCTGCCTTCGGACGCAATCTCCACCGAGGTGGAGGAGCAGCTGCGGTCCACTTGAACTTCGTCCCCAAGATGGGTTTCCGCCAGAAAGTTGACCGAGTAGGATTTCAACCGCAAAGCTTTGTGAAGTTCATAGGGAATCGCATCCAAAATCCACTGCGCATACTTCGTATTATTTACGTGTTGGTTGATATCGAGGTCAGAATTTCGAACCCGGTACTTCGCCAATTTCTCATACTCGCCGGTCACGGGAATTTTCTCGGCGATCAGACCTGTTGCTCGGGATTGTGTAAGGGCAGACCAGTCACGTAACTGTTGCGAAGGCAGGATTTTTTTTGTTCGCCGATCCAACGCCAACCAACTGGTCGTACACAGGCCGATCTCGTTGTTCTGACTGTCAAGAAGGGCGAATTCGCGCGCGACAAAGGCCCCTTCAGGAGGGCGTAACCATGTTTGCACACTGATGTTTTCCCCAAATCGCGGCCATGTTTTCATGCGTAATGATTGTCGCGTTAGCACCCAGAACATGCCATCTTTATCCATGTCACTCATACCGAAGCCCAATTTTTCTGCATGCATCCAAGCGGTTTCTTGAAGCAAGTTGAGGGCTCCGTAAAGTCCCAAGCGACCTAAGGGGTTCACTAGCAAACTTGTAATGTGAAATTTTTCTGTCCAGAGGCTATGTTGCGTCTTTTCCATGGCGGTCATTTCCTGTGCATGATGGAATGAAAACATGAAATTACTTTGATCTCAAAGGAAGATTTTGTAAAAAAACACCAAGTAATTTACTTCCGACAATGTATACTGTATTTGTTTACGGACTAAATATACTTGTCACAGTATATCCTTTGTGTTTAAGCTAACGATATCGTAGGTGGAATCACATGAGACAAAAAAATATGCTTGCAGACTTTCTAAAACAAAAACGTGTATCGGCAGGGCTTTCTCAAAGAGACGTAGCTGATAAATTGGGTTATTCTACTCCTCAATTTATCTCTAACTGGGAACGTGGTGTTTCTCACCCGCCGATCAACGCTCTTAAAAAGCTGGGTGAACTTTATAAGGTGTCAGCGGATGATTTATTCGAAGTCACGTTGAACGCTACAATCCAGGAAGTGACGCAAGATTTGCGTCGTAAATTCGCGGGCAGTAAAGCGCGCTAATTGTTTTTTAGAATTTTGTAATATTAAAAGACCCCTCACAAAAGGGGTCTTTTCTTTTTAAATCGTCGCGAAATCTGGTTCGTGTTTTATGGATTCATTACAAGTCGCATCTTCGGCGATCGCCAAATTCAAAACGTTCAGTGAAGAGCTTTGTGAAGTGATCGAACAAGAGGGGTTTGTCGTTCGTCCTTACAGTCAGGATTCTTTGCCTTATTTCCGGCAGCTTTCTGAAACCGAACAGCTCCATGCCGTGGAAAACCTTGAGAACTATATCAGAATCTGCAAGTCCGTTCATGACGTGGGGGGCGAAATCAAGGATGCCTCACTATTTGTCCGTAAGGCGCTCCAGTTTTATGGATACCAATACGACCCAAAGATTTTAGAACTCGTGCAGAACGAATATCTGACCGAGATTTATAATCTGTCCAATATTCAGCTTTTTAGAAGTTTCAGTTATTTTCAATATGCGAGCTACACTATCGAAGACATCTATACGCGGCCCTGGATTCATCTTTATGAGCGAGATCCAGAGGTGACGGCCAAGCTGGTTGCAACTTTAACGTCGATAATCACGGGTGAAAAGAAGACCTTAGAGATTGATGTGGAAGAGCATCTTCTGATTGAAAAGGCTTCCTTGGAAAGACTGGCTGTGAGTGTGCGTGTGTTGTATGCAATGCCCTTGTTGAAAGAGGGCAAGACCGCAGCTTATCTAGTCATTGCCCGTTGCAAACCGATTCTTAATTAAAAGGTACCGATTGAAAGATGGAAGCGCCAAGGTTCTTCATTAGGGCGAGCATCCAGTTTCCATGCCCACTCCAGACTTAAAGGACCGACCGGCGTGTTATAGCGAATACCAAACCCGACAGAGTCGCGATAGTAGTCGGCAAAATCCAAATCTTTAATTTTGACGTAGCCGCCATCATAGAAGACGGCTCCGCCTAGATTGCCGTAAACGGGGAAGCGGAACTCTGACTTCACCAAATACATCACGGCTTCTGTTTTCAGGTAGTAGGTTTTTTCGTTATCAGAAAGTCCCAAGTCGTCACGATTCGGAAAGACTTCCTGAGTCCCGGCTTCATAACCACGCAAAGTGGATTGGCCCCCTAAAGTAAATCCTTTTTTATCCCAAGGTACGCCACCATCATTGCGACTGCTCAGGTTTTGAAGATAACCACCGCGCACCTGGTTTGCCCACACGACCGGTTGTTTTTGAATATTGAACAGCGACGTGTAGTGCGTAAAGCTCAGTGTGGTTTTCCAGTATTCGATGGTTCCTGTGCTTCCCAAGAAAGGAGCTGAGTATTCGGCGTTCCAACGAGTGAAGTTTCCTTTCGTTGGATTGAAAGGATTGTCACGGAAATCCAAATCCAACGTCGGACCGGTTGTGGCGATGTTCTGTTCATCTTCCGGGAACGGATAGACGTTGTCGATACCAAAGTCACGAATGGTCGCCAGTGACCAGACATCCCAAACCCCTAAAACGTGCGAGGTGAAGTCCTTTTCCACCGAATACGTCGTAGAGTTGACCTCAGAGGCCTGATGGATTTCATAATCAGTCACAGTCGTAGAACGGGTGATATTAATACGACCGCGCAAACGCGAGCCTAAAAGATAGGGTTCTAAATATCCGAAAACGATTTTGTGCTCCAGATACTTTAAATCCGCGATGTTATAATTTCCTTCCACCCGCAACGAAGCTCCGCGCCCGGTGCCCATAATGTTGCGATAGGCGATACCTGCGTATCCACGCAGGGTCAGCTTTCTTTCATTCGTGGCTCCCGCACCAAATGTCAAAAGGCCGGGGTCTCGCTCTGACACGTTCACGACGACGGTGCGATTGGCGACGTTGGTTTTTTCTTCCAAAGTGTGAATTTCTACCGTGCTGAAAAATCCAGTTCTTTGCAGACGGGCAATGGATTCCTGAACTTTATAAGGCGTCACCAAATCACCTTCACTAAATTCCAGTTCCTTCAACAGAACGGAATCTCGGGTGAAAGAGTTTCCTTCAAGCACGATGGAGGCTACGCGCACCTGCGGTCCTTCCAAAATTTTAAAGTGCAAAGAGGCCTTGGTGTTGCTTTGGTCGTAAGTCACCAAATCCTGCTTTTCATTCAAAAGCAGCATTTCGATATAACCACGCTCATGATAAAATTCTTTGAGTCGGGTGATCGCCAGTTCAATCTGCCCCAGGCGCAAAGCTCCGGGACGCAAGCCCGTCACCGCAAGCAGCTCGGTATCTGAAAAGTCCTTATTGCCGCTGAACTCCACCTCTTCCACCTGGGTCAGCGGGCCTTCATCCAAATTAACGTGCAAAGTGACGGCGTCGCGTTCGCGGTTGTATTGCGTGCGGGTGGAAATCAGTTTGGCCTGCAGATAGCCATTGTTTTGCAGTTCCAGAATCAGATTCTGAACGCCGGTGTCGAAGTCCTCTTTATTATAAAGACCTTTGTCGACGATTTTAGAGCTGTGTTCTTCAATAAAATTCACGTAATAGCGGGGACGTTTGCTGATGCGACCCGTAATATTGACGGCCTGAATTTTGATTTGCGGTCCTTCATCTATTTTAAAAACAATACGACGATGGAAGGGATCGCGCCCTTCGTGTTCTTCCGCTCGCACTTCGGCGCGGGCATGTCCCTTGCCCAGATAATAGCCGCGGATCTTCTGTGCCAATTCAGAGCCAATCGTCGGGCTGGCCGAATAGTAGTTATCCAGATCCAGAGCATTTTCGATGTCGCGCACGCGCAAAAGACGAACTCCCTCGTATTCGAAAGTGTAGCGTTCCGTCTTTTCCACGCGATAAATAAGTGTCACTTCCGATTCGTCAGGACTGAAATCAGTCGTCGGGCCCGTTAAATCCGCGCGGACATAGCGCTTTTCTTTTAAGAATTCCCGGGCGTCTTTTTGCAGCTCATTCAGCGTCGCTTCTGTGTAAGGATCTTTTAAAAAGCCCTTCAGTTGTTTGCCCAGATCGCGGTTCAGGGCTTCATTCGCGCTTTGCAGAACAATATTGCGTACGCGCGTCTGCTTGTTTTCCGTGACCTTGATTTCCACCGAGACTTTATCTGCGGACTCGGCCGGCATCGCGATGTCAACCACCGCATTCAGATAACCACGTTCGGCATAAAGCTGACGAATCTTTTCGCCGCCTTCAATCAGATTTTGCTGATCAAAAACATCCCCGGCCTTCACGCCGAAAACACTTCCGGCTTCATTTTCAGAAATACTTGAGATTCCCTCGATGGTGATCTTTGAAATCGTTCGCGTGCGCTGAAAATCCAACCGGAACGGAGAACTATTGCCGTCATCCAGCACCCGCACATTTTCGAATTCGGGCTTCAATTGAAGATAACGGATAATATCATCAAGCTGATCCAGACTGAGGGGCTCTTTTTCGATCTGCGGAAATCTTTTGACCAGATCGGTTTGCACCTCTGTTGGCAAGGTTTCATAACGCAACATTTTTTTAGGTTGCGCCTGCGCCCCGGTCGTCAGAAAAACAAATAGCAAAAGGGACAGAAGAGTTTTTTGCGGAAGCATTATTTGAACTCCCTTTTGAACTCTAGATCCAGACCAAAAATACTCTGAGTCGCCGGCTGCGTTGTTTGCAAAGTCGTATCATCCTCATTGCCGCGACTTTCAAAAGATCCCACGGCGGTGAAGTTGCTGTTGATGAGGTATTCCAGTTTTAAATCATAGGATTGTGAGTTCCCCACCGGACGGCTGCCAGAAACCTTCACACGGTTGGAAAGACTGCGGCTTAAGGTGATTTTCGGAACGCTGATGTTACGAGTGGAATCGTATTCCGATGTCACCGCTAAACTGAAGCCGGTGGCCTCGATCGTTTTATTAATAGGTTTGGCCAGCACGGCGCCGCCAATCTCTGCGCCTAATTGTTGTGCTTGTTCTCGCGACTGGACATTCTGGTCCATTGCCGAGGTCGTCACCCCTAAGGCAATCAAAGAAATAATATCCTGCTCTTGTAGCGGGGGAATGCTATTCAGATGAATTGTCAGGTTTTTGGCGGTTCCCTGTGCGAGTAGTGTGATGTCGTACTCATTGATTCGCGATTCGGCGGAAATGTAAAGACTGGGATTGATTTCCTCGGGGTCCGTGAAATCAATAGTCCCGTTTTTGATCTGAAAAATTTTATCTTTGAAAATCAGCTTGGTGTTCTTTTCGGCGTTAATGCGACCTAAAAGCACAGGATTGGTGGGCGGGCCTTTGACTTGCAGATTCCCGCTGACCGCTCCATCTAAAAGAGAGTTCTTAACAGTGATATTGCGATTCATGACGATACTGATATCTAAAAGAACCGGTTCGAAGCGGCTTTCGCGGATCACTTTGGGAAGATAATAACTTTGTTTGACGCCCGTGGCGCCGCCACTTTCTTCGGTGAATTCTTTTTCAACCAAGGCGCTGTTGACGACGTAAGTTCCCGATAGGGTGAAGGGGAACCATCGTCCCGAAAAAACCAGATCGGCATTGCCGTTGGTGCGCACTTTTTCCGGAACATTCATGGTGACATTTTCCAAGCGCAGGCGAATGGTCGTCGGAATATCTTTGATTTCATTGATCACGATACCACCGTCGCCTGTCAAAATCCCACCCGCAATGGTTCCCCGAATCGAGTTCACCATCACACGACTTTGGGAAAACACGACGTCCACGTTCAAACGCTCCAGCGGATGCGGAAAACCTTTTATTTTTAGATAGGTGTTGTTGGCGTTCAGAGTTCCCAGGATTTGCGGTTTGGTTACAGAGCCGGTCAGCTTCGTGGAAAGTTTGATCGGGCCGCCCAGGTCTTCCAGGAAAGGCATAAAGATATGCATCAGGCGCAGATCCGAATTCATACTGACGGCAATATTCATGTTTTGCGCGTTGAAGTTTTCACCACGAATGGCCATCTCGGTATTTGGTCCCTCCAGCCGGAAGTTGCGAATAACCACGGTGCCATTGTCGGTCGAAATATCCACGGGCTGAGGATTTTTTAAACTCAAAGTGCCACGGCGAAGCTCCAGAGTGTCGATGTGCACTTTTCCCGTCGACTTAAAGATGTCGCCACTCTCTGAACGCAGATCCACGGTAGAGGTGAGCGACGAGTGGTATTCACTGGCAAGGTTGGCGCCACCGATTAATCCCAAGAGGGTGGAATAGTTCCAGTCGCGGGTTTGCATTTTTACCATCAAAGGCGCGCGACCTTTTTCAAAGGGCAGTTGGAATTCACCTTGGACTTTGCCGCCAAAAAGGCTCAGTTGCGTAAAAAGAGTGTCGCGGTTAAGACGGACGATGAAATTGGAATTAGGGATTTCCTGGTCTTCAAAGAAAGAATCTGTGACAGCTCCCTTTAAAAGCACCTGGGGATTTTTAACTGGTCCCGCTAACTCCGCAGCAAAATTAAGATTACCCGCGATGCTAGAATTGATTCTGCTGATGGTGTCGGACTCTTCCAGTTTGAAGTTCTTTCCGTCCGCATTCAGATTTAAAATCTGGGTCGAGCTGATACCACCTTGGACCGTCACAGTCGAGCCTGCGCGTTGCAGGGATACTTTGTCAGCGTGGATGTTGCCGTCAAGGGCGCTGACGTTGAAGTTCAAGCTATCGAAGGTTTCAGGACCGACGCTGACGTTTTTAAAAGCGGATTGGACTTCATAATTCATCTTCCAGAAATTAAGCGGTCCGTGAACTTTGGCTTTGGCCGAGCCTTGTCCTTGCACATCAATGGGGAATTTATAAATGCGCGTGAAGACCGAAGCCACATCCGGAAGTTCTGCGGTGGGGATGCTAAATTCTCCGTGCAAAGTGTTTTTATCCAGATTGACTTCAAGATCGCCCAAATACTGGGTTTTGCGAATGGCTCCAGCCAAATCTTCAAAGATCAGACGGCCGTTGCGGTATTTCAATTGGGACAGCAAATTGCCTAGGTAAAAATCTTCGAAAGTGAATTCGCGGGCATTGACCTTCATATCGAAGACCGCCGCATGGGAATCTCCGGAAGTGCTGCCTTCCATGCTGGCGACACCTTCCATTTTCAGGTGCGCCAGATTTTTCACATTCTTAAAATCTAGTTTGTCAGTTTTAAAATTAATTTTGAAGCCATTGGCAAAATCAATGACGCCATCGGTGGTGCCGACACTGTCGCCCACTTTGAGGATCGCGGCATATGAGACCGCGGCAGTGGTGACTTTGACTTGGCCCTGAGCACTCAAGCTGTCGACGTCCAGAATTTCAGTGGCTTTCGGGGCCAAAGACGCTTTCACCCAAAGTTTTTCCGCCTTCAGGTTAGCCTCAGTACAAACGACTTCAAAGCTTGGCTGAAGATGTCCTTCGCAGGGCAGTTCACCCTGAAGGCCGACACCCACGGGGATGTCACTGAGATTCAGACTGACAAACAGTTTTTGCAGATCCAAATCTTGCACAGCAATGCGGGTCTTAAAGTCGAAGTTCTGACCCACGGTGATTTGGGACTTCGTCATCACCGCTTCGCCGGCGGGATGTTGGACGCGCATTTCTGAAAGAGAAATCTTTCTATCGCGATATTCCCCCTGGATGCGAGCATCCCCCAATTGGAATTGATCCACCGTCAAGGCGCGGGTGTTGATGTCAGCCTTTCCGCGCACATCATCTAAACCATCAAAACGGGCTTCCGCATCCAAACTGACTTCGCCCGCAAAAGGGGGGATTTTCAAATCAGGTCGAATTTTTGTAAGCTCTGTATGGAGATCACTTAGATGAATGCGGGCAGACACATCCAAAAGACCCGAAGGTTTGATGGTGACACGCTGAAAGCGCGTCAGTTCGCCCCGCACCAGAACTTCAGATTCATCCAGACGCAGTCCTAACTGAATGATGCGTAAACTTTGTCGAGTCAAATACAGATGGGTGTCCAGTGAGCCTTGAAAATGTCCAAGTTTTTCAAGATGCAGATTCAATTGAGGAACATTGGCTTTGGCCGTCAGATGTTTCCCCATATTGGTCGTAATCAGATCGCCACTTTGAATTTCGCCTTGAAGCTTGAGTTCTTTGGAAGTGATGCGGAGGTGAAGATTCTGCACAAACAGACGATTGAGCGGAAGTTGTTCCAACTGATTGAACAAAGCATCCAAAGGAAGTTCTTTCGGAGGCGTTTTGCTCTTGATGAAAGGATCAATGTTCACCTCGACGTCGGGGGACTCGACGACGACGGCCGACAAGGTGACCCTGCCGCTCAGAAGATGAAAGAAATCAACGAAGACCCGAACGCTGCCGACGCGGATCGGTTTCAGTGTTTCGGCCAGTTCGTCTTTCGCCTCGACCCGAATTCCTTCCACAGCCAAAGACGGCTTGAAAAGTTTCAGTTGTAGTTTTTCCGCACGAATTTTGACGGGCAACGAGGTGTCTGAATAAGTCTGAATTTTGTCAAGAGCCCAGGCTTCCAGTTTCGGCGCAATAAGCATTGAGCCGATCAGCCATAAAACCAAAAAACCTGCCAGGGGCGTGATCAAAATCCAAAACGCTCTTTTCACTGACCGCTCCAGATGCTCAAAAGAGCACTTGCGGCTCGGTAGTGGGGGCGAGAGGCCATCAGACCTTCCATCACTTCTATTGCCGTGTGTTTTTGCCCCAACCCCCAAAGAGCTTGGGCACGCAGATAAGCCGTGGCGAAAAAAGTCTCCGGTTCATGCGCAAAAATGATTTCAGCCTGAGTCAGTTCGTTCAAAAGCTCGACAAAACGACGACACTTCAACAACACTTCCAAACGGAACCATATTAAAGCATCGGTTTCTTCACTCATGGAAAGCAAAGACAACGAGGCTTCATAATTTTCCATCATAAAAGCGGCCACGGCAAAATCAAAAGCCATATCCGGATTTTCCGCCGCATGTTCATGCAGACTTTGCATTAAGGCCGACATGGCCTTTTCCACTTCGGGATCTTTCGGCGTGAAGTCCTCAGGTTTGGACTGACGAGCTTTCGGCGTGCGACGCTGTAAAATCTCAAGCGCGTATCTTTGTTTGTGCTCATTTACTTCCGCACGAATTTCCGCATCACCGGGATAAAGTTTTTGCAGTCTTTGTAAAAGGTGTTTTTCTTGCTCGTAAAGCTGTTGCGTGCGCAGTGTGATCAACTGATCCAGAAGTTGGCGTTTGTTGTTTAAGTAGTCCTTGTGAATTTTATATTTGCGATTGCCGCGCCACTCGCCCAATTCAGGGATCGCGCCTTGTAAAGCTAGGGAACGACCCGCTTCTGATTCCGCGCTGTCTTCGGAAATTCCTTCCAATAACGCCTTGACGGTTTTTTCGTCCAATTCGGAGCTCACGGCGCCCAGGGCTTCCAGAAAATAAGGCCAGGGGATGGGGAAGGATTCGTTGTCGATGTGGCGTAAAATAAATTCGATCAGCAGATGCGGTTGTTGTGCTTGAATTAAAAATTTTGCTAAGGAGGTGATATTGTCGAGAGTAAGTCCCTCGGCGGAGGATTCTAAATTTTGAATCAGTTGCTCGGCCACTTTTGGTAGGTCCGTGCCTTCATCGAGCAAATTCTGAATTTCTAATTCAACATATGTGGACAAAGAAAAGCCTCCGCGACCAAATCCTTCTTATTTTGCGATAAAAACGAGTGGTTGCGGAGACTTAATACTAGGCGTTAGTTATTTTTGGCTGACGCGCTCGACGTAATCGCCGGAAGCGGTGTCAATACGAAGAATGTCGCCCTCATTGATGTGCAAGGGAACATTCACGGAAAGGCCGGTTTCCATCACCGCAGGTTTGGTCGCGCCAGTTACGCGGTCGCCTTTGATACCTGGGTCCGCTTTAGCCACCATCAGATTAACCGCTTTAGGGACATCGCAAGCCACAGCTTTTTCGTTGTAGAACAAGATCACAACTTTCAAATTCTCAGTCAGGTAGTACTTAGAGTCGCCCAAGTCTTCTTCAGACATCGCGATTTGCTCATAGGATTCAGGAGACATGAAGTTGTAACCCGAGTCGTCTTTATAAAGGAACGTCATTTCTTTATTTTCAACGTTAGGAACTTCGAATTTCTCTCCAGATTTGAAAGTAGACTCCAGGTTTTGGCCGGTCAGCATGTTACGCAATTTCGTGCGTGTGAACTGATTTCCTTTTCCAGGTTTGACGTGTTGGAAATCAACAACCACATAGGGTTTCCCCTCGATCATGATTTTAAGACCTTTTTTAAAATCGGACGTTTCGTACATGTTTAATCCTTTTAAATTGTAAATGCAGAGGAGCTATATTCGCCCAAATGGCTGTATTTGGTCAACAGTCGCACCTGGGAAATGAAAGGCTAGCCTCATTTTTTAGCGAGAGGTCTTTGTGCGTCAAGAGCGCGCCGCTGAGGCTTGCGGAGCCTTGTTGTCGTGACTGCGTAGAATTAAAGGCGATACTCTTCAATTTTGCGAAGCATCATTTGCAGAACTTCCAGCTTACGCTCGCGAATCAACTGTTCTCGATGCACCAAAGGTTTTAAGGGGGTCGCTTCGTCAGAATCGTTATAGCGAACTTGAAGCGTTTTCATTCGTCTTTGAATTTCCGGATGATCACCATACTCCAGGCGCGTGTCTTTCAAAAGGGCGTGAGCTTTTTCAAGATCGTTGCGCACAATAAAGGCATCGATCAAAGACAGCATGCGCTCCATCGCCTTATTTGGTGAGGAAGGAGTGACGGGTCTTGCGACCATCACGTCGTCCTTCTTCGGTGTTGGCGCCGGGCCTTCATTCAGGCGGACTTCTGGAAGCTTCGTCATTGCGAAGACTTCTTCGTCATATTCATCGGCCGTCAAGGACTCTAACTTCTGCACCGCTTTTTGCGCGGATTTCGAGTTGGGATTAAGAAACAAGACCATCTTGAAGGCTTTCAGAGCCTCCTTCGGGTTCTTGCTGGCAAGTTGCACTTCCGCCAGAAGTTGATGCGCCAAAATGTTTTCTGGAGATAAAGAAGTGGCCCGCTTTGCCGCGTCCAGAGCCTTACTCAGCTCGCCCAGGTCGCGCATCACTTTTGTGTAGGTGACTAGACCGCCCACAAATTGCGGATGGCGTTGAACGCCCGCAGTCACGGTTTTTTTAGCTTCCGGAAGCAAGCCCATTTCGCGATAAGCCTCGGCCAGCGGAGCGAAAACCTGAGAATTAGGATCTTTCTCAAGAATCTGCTGGTACTTTTCAATGGTGCTTGCATCTATTTTCATCAATGCCCGGTGCTCCTGGTATCGCGTCTGCGACTGAGTTTTTAAATGCTCTATGGAAATAGTATTTCAGATTTATTGACTAAGCAATACTTCTCACTAAAATCCTCTAGTAAGTGCACGAATCTATTGTTCAAAGAATAAAGTGTCCTAAAAATAATTGGTGGTAGAAATGTCAGTGACAATTCTCGGAGTGGATCCGGGATCTCGCATTACAGGATTCGGAGTCATCCGAGTGGAAAATGGACGGATTGAGCACATCAATCACGGCGTGATTTTACTGGATGCCGAACAGTCCTTTCCTTTTCGGATGAAAGAGCTGGGCGCCGCCTTTCGCGAAGTCATGACCAAATACCAACCGCACCAGGTTGTGATTGAAAAAATCTTTCTGGGAAAAAATGCGGACAGTGCCTTCAAGCTGGGACATGCCCGGGGCGTTGTTATGTACGAAGCGGGTTTGGGCGGTTCGGATGTTTTTGAATACGCGACCCGGGTCGTAAAAAAAGGTGTCACGGGGACCGGGGCGGCCAGCAAAGAAGACGTGCAGGCGATTTTAAAAGCCATTTTGAATCTGAAAGTGATCAATCGCATCGACGCCTCAGATGCTTTGGCGATGGCTTGTCATCATGCATTTGAAATTAAAAAGAAATCCATCCTGCAAAGAGCGGTGAGTTTATGATCGGTTATTTACGTGGAAAAATTATTGAAGTCTTAAGTGACGCCGCTTTGATTGATGTTCAGGGAGTGGGTTACGAAGTTCATGCATCGGCAAACACCTTAGGGGATTTGCAGACACTTTTGGGGAAAGACATCATCATTTGGGTGCACACCCACGTCCGGGAAGATGCATTGCAGCTTTTCGGCTTTCACTCTAAAGATGAAAAAAATCTTTTCTTGTCTCTGTTGAAGGTCAATGGCGTCGGGCCGAAGATGGCTTTAAGTATTCTTTCTGGCGGACGCCCGGCGCAGATTCAGGAAATGATTGAGGCGGGGAATGCCAAGGCTTTATCGGGTCTGCCCAAGGTAGGTAAAAAAACCGCCGAGCAGATCATCCTGACTTTAAAGGGCAAGCTTGTTTCTATCGAAGAGACCATCAAAGGCAAATCCGAAAGTCACACGCAGATCACTTCTGCGCTGTTGAATTTGGGTTACAAATCTCAGTTGGTGGATCAATTTGTTTCTTCTCTGCCTAACGATATTTCTTTGGAAGACGGCGTTCGTAAGGGTCTGCAAACCTTGTCGGGGAGTCTATCATGAGTCGCATCCTTGAAGGCGATCCGGTCGAAGGTGAAAAGAGCTGGGAAAATGAATTACGGCCCCAGCACTTCGAAGATTTTCCAGGGCAAGAGGACGTCAAAGAAAAATTAAAAGTCTTCGTCGCGGCGGCCAAACATCGCGGCGAATCTTTGGATCACGTGTTGTTGTGTGGCCCTCCGGGATTGGGAAAGACCACTCTGTCAAAAATTATTGCCAATGACATGGGGGCCGAAATCAAAATGACCTCGGCCCCGGCGATCGATAAGAAAGGCGACCTAGCGGCGGTTTTGACGTCGCTCAAGCCGCACTCCGTGCTTTTCATCGATGAGATCCATCGTTTGAGCCGACACGTGGAAGAGTATCTTTATACCGCCATGGAAGACTATTACATCGACATCGTGACGGGCGAGGGATTGGGTGCGCGTTCGATGAAGTTTCAGTTGGCGCCGTTCACTTTGGTGGGAGCGACAACGCGAGCAGGGCTTTTGAATCCGCCATTCCGAGATCGATTCGGAATTGTCGAACGTCTGCAGTTTTATGATAAAAATGCGCTTCAGAAAATTTTGATTCGATCCGCAGAAATTCTCAAAGTGAAAATTGACGAGGAAGGAGCGGAGGAGATCGCTCGTCGTTCGCGGGGGACGCCGCGTGTGGCGAATCGTCTTTTAAAGCGTGTTCGTGACTACGCCCAGGTCAAAGGTAATGGCACGATTTCCAGAGATATCGCGGTCTACGCTTTGAATCAGTTGGGAGTGGATCAATTTGGACTGGACCTTATGGACCGTCGTATTTTGAGCCTGATCCAAGAAAAGTATAACGGGGGACCCGTAGGAATTGATACAATGGCTGCGGCGCTCAGTGAAGAGCGAGACACTCTGGAAGAGGTCTATGAACCTTTCTTGATCCAAGAAGGATTCATTCAGAAAACTCCTCGTGGTCGCGTGATCACAGAGTATGCAAAGAATTCGGTATTATCGGAGAAGTAGCTATGGCGTTAAGACAACCTTTAGTGGTTGAGGTGTTAAGAGGTCCTGTCGTGGAAAGCTTGCACCAAGTGATGATCGTTGTCACAAACGAGATTGGCAGTGTCACAAATTATTGGGGCAATCCGCAGTTCTTAACGATGCCCCGTAGTGCGATTAAAATGCTTCAGGCTTTGCCTCTTATAGAATCTGGCGCCGCTGATAAATATGAACTTGAAGATAAACACATTGCCCTGGCCTGCGCTTCTCATCGCGGGGAAAAAGATCATCTGGCAGCTTTAAGTCAATGGATGGAGAAAGTGCAAATCAAAGAGGGTGCGTATATCTGTGCCCCGCACATGCCTTATGACGAAGCGTCCGCGAATGAGTTGACTCGTCGAGGGCAAAAGCCCACGGTTTTATGCAACAACTGCGCGGGCAAACATTCCGGGATCATCACAACCTGCCTGCATCTGGGGGAAGATCCCACAGGTTATGAAAACTACGAGCACAACGCGCAAAAACGTCTGCGCAAAGTTTTAACTGAGACTATGAAGATCGATCACGCCAAAGTCCCGCACGGCGTGGATGGGTGTGGTATTCCAACCTACGCTGTGCCCTTGCAGTCTATCGCGGTGGGAATGTCGGCTTTGATCAACCCCAAAGAAACACCGGCCCGCAAAGCCGCGGCAGAGCGCATTTTGCGAGCGGTTAAGAATTTTCCTTTCTATCTTTCTGGCAGTGACAATTTCGCCACAGCTGTGATTGAAAAGTCACAAGGGCGTGCGATTGTGAAGAGTGGTGCTGAAGGAGTTTTTTGCGGTGTCCTTCCTGAAAAGCGTCTCGCTTTTGCGGTAAAGGCTTTAGACGGCGCGGCTCGCGCCGCTCAGGCGGCCACGGCTTCTCTGTTGTTGCAGCTTGGCGGGTTGAACGAGGCGGAATTCAAAGCCTTAGCAAAATACACACTGGCTCCAGTCACCAATTGGAAGGGCGATATTGTCGGCCAAATCCGCATTGCGAAGAACAGCTAGTTAGAGTAATGTCTAACTAGTATGTTCTTACAAAAAACGATTCGTAAAAAAACGGTGGTACAGGGAATCGGGATTCATTCAGGGGATCCTTGCACATTGACTTTCAGACCGGCACCACCGGATACGGGCGTTTACTTTATTCGTACGGATCTGCCCGGCAGTCCGTCTTTGAAAGTGACAGCTCGCAATGTCCAAGCGACGTCGCATCAAACCACGATTGGTGGCCCGGCTTTTTCTGTCGCCACAATTGAACACTGCCTTTCGGCACTTTCAGCTTTGCGCATTGATAATTTATTTATTGAATTGGACGGACCGGAAATTCCCATCGGCGATGGCAGCGCTCGTGATTTTCTTCAGGCGCTTTTGGCGGTAGGAATTGTCGAGCAGGATCAGCCGCGCAAATATTGTTATATCACAGAGCCCATTTATTTCAGCGAAGGCGAAAAACACGCCTACGTGGTTCCTTATCATGGTCTGCGATTGACTGTGACCATTGATTTTCCTCATCCTAAAATCGGCAAACAGACGATTGATATTGATATCAACGAACAATCCTTCGGACGCGATGTCGCGCACGCCCGCACGTTTGGCTTTATGAAAGATGTGGAAGCCTTAAAAGCCCGGGGCCTGGCAAAGGGTGGAAGCCTGGATAACTGCATCGTCTTGGATCAATTAGAAATCATCAACCCCGAAGGCCTGCGTTGGGATGATGAATTCGTGCGCCATAAAGCTTTGGATGCTTTGGGTGATCTGGTTACTTTAGAAATGCCTTTAATGGGACACGTTGTTCTTTATAAAGCGGGTCACGATATCATGAACAAGCTGGTCAAAAAAGTGTGGGACTCTCCCTCCAGCTATCGCCACGTTGAATTAGGTGCTGATATCTCTGAGGAGGTTCAGCGTTATACAGGGTGGACTGTTCCGCTTTAATGTAAGATTACACATTACCTGATAATTTAATTATCCCTCATTGTCCTCGCATTAGACTTGAAGTAGCAAACAGTTTTTTGTTCTTCGCGAGTCTATGTGGGGTGTTCCGATGAAAAAGAAAAATGAACCCGATTTTCGAGCACTCTTTGAGGGAATCCCCGGTCTCTATCTGATCCTGTCGCCTGATTTTCACATGGTCGCGATGAGCGATGCCTATGCTCAGTCGACTTTTTTAGAGCGCGATAAAGTTCTAGGTAAATACATGTTCGATGTTTTTCCGGAAAACCCGCAGGATTCTGCAGCCACCGGCAAAGACAATGTTCGTTCTTCCCTGCAACAGGTCGTGGACACGTTGCAGCCGTCCACAATGGCCGTGCAAAAATATGATATCCGTCGACCTGATGGAGTTTATGAAGAACGCTACTGGAGTCCCATCAACGTGCCTTTCTTCGGTCAAGATGGAAAGTTGCTTTATATCATTCATAAAGTTGAAGACGTCACCGAGTTTGTAAGACTGCGCAAACACGAACAGGAACAAAGTAAGATCAATAAAGAGTTGAAAAACAAGGTGGGGTTGATGGAGTCCGACGTGCTGGAACGCGCCCAGGAAATTCAGCTCACCAATAAGAAGTTGGAAGCGCTGAATAGAGCTTTGGAGCTCAGAGAAAAAGAGCTGCAAGAAGCGAACAATCAACTGGCGATCCTAGATAAACAGCGCACCCATTTTTTTGCTAATGTCAGTCACGAGTTGCGCACACCTGTATCGCTGATTCTCGGTCCTGTGGAAAAGCTGCTGAAAGATACCAATTTGACAGACGCCCAGAAAAACTATTTGCAGCTTGTCAGAAGAAACGGCCAGCTTTTGCTGCGCCAGGTGAATGACCTTTTGGATGTCGCGAAGTTTGATGCGCACCAAATGACGGCCCGTTATGCGGCCGTGGATGCGGCTTCCCTGGTCAAACAAAGCACGGATAATTTTTCCGCGTTGGCCGAAGAAAAGGGCTATCATTTTGCAATTGAAACTCCCGCAGTGCTACCCATAGAGACCGATCCCGAAAAGTTTTTGCGAATTCTGCTGAATCTGTTAGGCAATGCTTTTAAATTTACTCCGAACCAGGGGCTGATTCGTTGCAGTCTTTCTTTGCTGCAAGATCAAGAGCGTCCGTATGTGAAGTTGCAGGTGGCCGACAGTGGCCCGGGTGTTCCTGAAAATATGCGCAAGAATATTTTCGAACGCTTCTTTCAAGTCCAAGATAGCATGAATCGGGAAAAAGGCGGCACCGGTCTGGGACTTTCCATCGTCAAAGATTTTGTGGAGCTTATGAAAGGAACGGTCGAGGTCCGATCGGCTCCCGAAGGGGGCGCTCTCTTCGAAGTGTTGTTACCACAACATGCGCCGGACAATGTCGAAGTGGCTGTTTCGCAAATTGACCATAAAAGTATTCAAGTTCTTTCCCAAACTTTGCAGGACCAAATGGCCAGCGGCACAGAGGCATCTGCTCAAAGGAAGTCGCAGGACGCGGCTCCCCCCGAGGCTCCGGTTGTTTTGATCGTCGAGGACAGTCCGGATTTACAAAAATTTATCGTCGAGATCCTGTCAGAGGAGTTTCGTTGTCTAACCGCGGCTGACGGAAAAGACGGGTATGAAAAAGCTCGACAGCATAAGCCAGATCTGATTTTGAGTGATTTGATGATGCCATTGTACAGTGGTGAATACCTGGTTGAACAGGTGATGGCTGATCCCTCAGTGCAATCGATTCCTGTCATTATACTGACGGCCAAAGCGGATGATGTTCTGCGGGCAAAGCTTTTGAACAAAGGTGTTCAAGACTATCTCACCAAGCCTTTTCAATCTGAAGAGCTGTTAGCGCGCGTTCGCAATCACGCCCGGGCCTCTCGGGCTCGCCAGGTCATCGAGCAGGCTTTGCAAAGCAAAGGGCAGGATCTTGACAAAATAGCGAAACAACTTGCCGATAAAAACGTCGAGTTGCAAGAACTCAGCCGCTTGAAGGATGAATTTCTGGCCACACTTTCGCACGAGCTGCGCACGCCCATCAGCATTATTTATGGTTATGCCGAAATCCTGTCTGAAGAGCTGGAGCGAACGAATGAAACGACGGAGCAGGCTCTTTCTGCCATTCAAAGAAATGCGGCGGTGCAATTGCGTTTGGTGGAAGACCTTGTGAATCTTTCGAAAAGCATCACGGGGAAAATTTCGTTGGATTCTCAGCATGTTGAATTTTCCGACTTGCTAAAAGATGCGTTGCAGTCGATTGAAAATATAGCACACGCGAAAGGAATTAAAGTCAGGGCACAACTTGTAGAAGCCTCGCTGTGGGCGGACCCGGTCAGAATGACGCAAGTTCTGTGGAACATTCTATCAAATGCGGTGAAGTTCACTCCCGAAAAAGGTCAAATCGATGTGGCGGCGCAAAAGGATGAACATCATCTTTATGTTGATATCAAGGACAGTGGCGTGGGCATCAAGCCCGAGTTTTTGCCCTACGTCTTTGAGCGTTTCCGCCAGCAAGATGGCAGTTTTACCCGGAAGTACGGCGGGCTGGGGTTGGGCCTTTCGATTGTCAAACATCTGGTTGATCTGCATGGCGGCGAAGTGAAGATTCACAGCGCCGGAGAAGGGCAGGGCACGACGGTGACGCTCAAGTTCCCGATGTACCAGGGGCGGGATCTGAGAAACGAAACATCGACGGATTCTTTTGATGTGCGCGATCTACGAGGACGCAAGATCCTGGTTGTGGAAGACGAGCCCGAAGCGGTCAGAATGATCAAGCTCATCTTGAAGAAGTACGGTGTCGAAGTCGTGGCCGCAGAAAATGCCGATCAAGCCCAGGAACTGCTGAAGCAGATGAAACCGGATGTTATTGTCAGTGATATCGGGCTGCCCGGAAAAAGTGGGATCGAGTTTATTAGATCCGTGCGCGGGCGCGAGAAGCCGGAAGAGCACATTCCGGCGATGGCGCTGACCGCCTTTACTTCGCAACAAACCGAAACCAAAGCCTTGGATGCCGGATTTGAAATGTATGTGCCCAAGCCGATTGAATCCATGAAGTTGGTCAATGCCCTTCGCCGTCTCATAAAAGAACAATCCGCATAGATTTCCATATTCAGGCAACATTTCCTCCTCACAATAAGCCCAGTTGTCCAAAAAAAGGGGGGAAGCATGTTGAAGCGGAGGCAAATAGCGAGCCGTGTTTTAGCGGTCATATTATTGGCGGTGTCCACGTTGAGTTTTCAGAACTGCGCAAACACACCGGACTCTTCTGCGGCGAGCGCCCTTGTTACGGACACGTCTTCAAATGTCGTGAGTGCTCTGGCTTATCCGTCGACAGCCCAGATCGTGACCTTGGTGCCGGGGCAAAATATCACGCTTAAAATACAGAAGCCATCCGCCATGGTGTACGCCAGTGATTATATTTGGTATGTCTTATCCGATGAGAGCTCTTTGGTTTCCTCTTATGGCCTGTTGGTTGAAAATGATGGCTATCTGTATGTTTCTTTAAGCGTTCGTTCCTCCTACACTTCGGTCAAAAGTCTGCGCGTCTATTTCTTGGATACAGCGACGTATAGCTATTTTGATAGTACGGGTCTGAGTTTTCAATTGAATCCCGCCGAGACATCGCCTTACAGCGCTGATGCGCAGGCCGAAGTCTGCAACTTCTGGAGCGCTTATACGCCCACTTTTTTGTTTGACCGAACGAAGAAGTTGGCCGCCGCGGCCTTGACCATTTTCGACAATGGCGCCGGGGTGGGGAGTGTCTCCTGCAGTTTTGGCGATAGCTCCAGTGGCTACACCACGGTGGACTGTTTAAACTCTGCAGCGTGGCCTGCAAATTGGGCCTCGCTGAATCTGATTGTCCATGCGACCAACCGTTGTGGAACTTCCGTGACTTATCAATATTGATATTTTCTAAGGAGACGGCGGCAAATCTTCAGGTGACGATGAGAGCTTCACGGGTTCAAGACCGGATAACCAGTTGCGGGCCTGCTCCAGATCTTTTCGCGCGAACACTTCGATGTCCATAGAAACAATCGGATCTAAAAAGTTGGAAATGTTCTTCACCCAGTGAATGTCCGTGACAATGGCGGCGCGAGGAAATTTGTCCATATTCTTGATCCCGAAGCGAAGGTCTTTCCAGAACGCCGCCAGTTCCACCTTGCCGATATCGCGTACGTCCTCCAGGATATTGACTTCGCCCCATTCAGAAATCCGCTGTTGCATCAAACTTAAGAGTGCTGTCACCGAGTCTTTGTTAATATCTCCGTCAACCAGGATTTCTATATATTTATGCTGGGAGTTTTCTGCGATCACTTTCAACATGGAAGAACCACCTTTCAAAAAAGTACGTCCTGTCCCTATTTTCCAAGCAACCTAAAAACCGCACAACGCAATTCCTTAAACTGTGCGGAACTGCAGTTGATTCAACGGTCTGTCACCTCGCAAAGCGCCACTTCTTAGTTAGCGCTGCGATTTCAGATATCCCACGATATCGACATCTGCGGGGGCGGCAATGCCGGCTCCGGGCAGAGGACCCGTCAGTTGCTCCAAGGTGTAATCCATGCGAGCGTCGTAACGACGTTCCGATTGATAGCGAAGCCATTTTTGCGCTTCATACCACGCGCGTTTATTCTCATCATCCGTGCAGGCCGCCAGCTCTTGGTCAAGACGGGCCCCCCAGCGATGCTCGATGCAGTGATAGGGATCAAAACTCATATTAAACAGTCGTTGGCGAGCGGCTTCCAAATTCATTTTTACGATCAGACCGTTGGTTGTTGTATATGTAAACTGGCAGGCTTGAGCTTTTTGCGCATAAATCGAAAAAAGATCGGCGGCGAGATTTCCACCATTATACTTGATTGCCGGGTCCCGCTTTTTGTAGCGTTCGATATTGGCCTTGGTTGAAAGCAGCAGGTCTGCGAACGCCACTTTTAAACGCGCGTCGCGGGAAGGGGTGGCGTAATTTTCCCATTCGCCTTCAGAGCCATAGATATTCAAAGGCAATTTTTCTGGATGTGGTTTCAGATAAACGCCCGACGTGCGGGCCGCTTCGACAGCTTCGACCCGGTCTTTCAGGCTCACGCAAATATCATCCGTCAGTTGCGCCATGTCTTTTAAAGGATCAATGTGAACCTCACCCTGCATTAAGCGCATGCGCACGAAATCATAGTAAGGAACCTGTTGGCCTTGAACGGAAAATTTGCCTTTGCTCCAGCTCGAAGAATCGGGTTCGGTCCCGTAAAACTGTTCCAAGCCATAGTGTCGTAACTGAGAGTTCGCGGCGCCAATGATCTTGCCGCCGACGTAGCTGCCGGAGGAGTCTACTTTCGCATCCACTAAAGAAAGAGGGCGGAAGTTTTTAAACCCGGCCCCTTGCGCCGGGTTGCTGCGCACAAATTTCGGTGTGTACATTCCCATAGTCAAAGAATTGTCAGGGTGTGCGTCGATGTAAAAAACTCGACCGTCGTCGGCCACGCGATACACGATCGCCACGTGCCCATTGGGATCATAGATCACCGTTCCCGGACGGATGGCGTCGCGATTGATTTTCACAGGATAGAAGTCGCTGAAAAATTCCGAGTCGTTATCGCCCAGCATTCGGAACGAGCCCGAGAAGGTCAGGCCGGGGACAAGATTGTTTAAAACATCCAACGCGTTTGTATAGGTGTTCTTAAATAATCCGCTCTTGGCGGCGACATCAAAGCGCTTGGTGACGTAGTTTCCTAAACCAGAATAGCGCGCGTCGACTTTTTTGGTCGGGTCATCCTGAGGGCTTGGGTTCGGTTTCACCTCACTGGCCATTGCAAACGGCAATCCGTTTTTCAACGAAAAGTAAGCGCGCAAATAGTAGGGGAGATCCGCACAATCGGCGTAATATTTCAAGCCAGCGGGGTCCGAGCCCAGATAGGGGTTCGCCGTGCTTTGCAAGCAGGTGTCGACCTTCCAGCACTGTCTTTTTTCAACGGCATCGCCAATGCGGGTGACAAACTCTCCGAATTGACGTTCATGGGTTTCCGTCCACACCGGCTGAGTGATGCGCCAAGGAACACTGCTTGAAGTGGATTGCGCCTGGCCAGTGAGTGAGCCGAAAAGAACTAGCAGGAAGGCTCCGGAAAACTTCATAAATTTCTCCAATACATCCGTTGTTTTTTGCACGAATGTACTACAGCAACTCCTTTGCCACTTTTTTAGGCGCTAAATCGGATTTATTCGATTTGGCGACGCTCGTAAGGAAAAAAGGCCGTAAAATGGCAGGAGTTGCTGTCGAAGTTCTTTACGCAACGTGACAGCTAAAGCGATGCCTGGTCGACTTGCATTTTATGGTCTTTCTGGCATAGTTCCGGAGTCATCACAAAAGACAAAAATGAGGTGATTTTGATGTCACCTTACAGGAGCAAATATGATTATCGGTATTCCGAAGGAAATTAAAATTTCTGAGAACCGTGTAGGTATCACAGAAGCAGGCGTACGCCAGTACGTGAAAGAAGGCCACACTGTCATCGTTGAAAAAGACGCGGGTGTTGGTTCTGGTATTTCAAACGAACAATACGAAAAAGCCGGCGCGAAAATCATCGACACTAAAAAAGAAGTGTACGCGAAAGCGGACATGATCCAAAAAGTGAAAGAGCCACTTCCAGACGAATACGAGTTGATGAAGGAAAATCAAATTCTTTACACTTATCTGCACTTGGCGGCGGAACCTAAATTGACGAAAGTTCTTGTTGAACGCAAAGTCAAAGCGATCGCTTACGAAACAATCCAGTTGGATAATGGCTCTTTGCCGTTGTTGACACCTATGTCTGAAGTTGCCGGTCGTATGGCGACGCAAATCGGTGCTTTCTATTTGCAAAAAGATCATGGCGGCAAAGGGATTCTTCTTGGCGGCGTGACCGGTGTTAAACCTGCTAAAGTCACGATCATTGGTGGTGGCGTTGTTGGTACGAACGCGGCGAAAATGGCGGTGGGTCTAGGGGCTTCTGTCACGATCCTTGACGTAAATACTGCTCGCCTTGAATACCTTGATGATATCTTCCAAGGTCGTTGCATGACTTTGTTCTCGAATGCAAAAAACATCGAAGATTCAGTGAAAGACTCTGATCTAGTTATCGGTGGCGTTTTGATCACAGGTCACAAAGCTCCGACTCTTGTTTCTAAAGACATGATCTCTTCTATGTCTAAAGGTTCTGTGGTCGTTGACGTGGCTGTGGACCAAGGTGGTTGTATCGAAACTTGCCGTCCGACGTCTCATCAAAACCCAACTTACGAAGTTGATG
Organism: Bdellovibrio sp. ArHS; assembly: GCF_000786105.1. NCBI lineage: Bacteria > Pseudomonadati > Bdellovibrionota > Bdellovibrionia > Bdellovibrionales > Pseudobdellovibrionaceae > Bdellovibrio > Bdellovibrio sp. ArHS. Next base: position 22,338 of record NZ_JTEV01000023.1, on the reverse strand, counting down.
GTGTCATCCATTACTGCGTGCCAAACATGCCAGGTGTGGTGCCTAGAACGTCCACTTACGCTCTTACGAATGTGACGTCTCGTTACGGTTCGATGTTGGCGGCGATGGGTGTTGAAGACGCTGTTGCGAAATCTCCGGCGTTGTTGAAAGGTCTTAACACATACGGCGGTCACGTTTGTTATGAGCCGGTCGCTAAAGATCTGCACATGGAATACAAACCTTATCGCGGTTAATTCTAAGTTTTAAATAAAGACAGTAAAAGCCCGGTGGAAACCGGGCTTTTTTTATTTCTACCATCCCTCATCAGGCTCGCCATTATAACGGCAACGGGTGTCTGTGTAGACTTTTTGGTTGCCCGTGGCGCGCTCTTCCTGAGTGAAGTTTTTTCGGGGGTGATTGAGTGTAACCAGGTACTTCGAGTTTCCAAAGATCCATTCGTTCGTGGTTTCCTTTCGCGAAGTCAGGAAACGCTCCTGTCCTGTGACGGTCAGGAGATAAATATCCTCCGGTTCGATCCGAAGAATATCGTGGCGTTGTCCGTCGTCTGGGCTTAGACCCGTGCAAAAAATAGTTCCATCTGCGAAAGCCGAGGGCACGGCCAGGGTCAGCGTCAGAACCATTAATAAAGCTTTCATTTGTTCCTCCTGAAAAACGTTACAGTTGTCTCTTGCAAACTTGAGTCCTTACTCAAGTTCTCTTAAGCCGTCTTTTCAACACGAAGCCATGCAAAGAGGAAAGGAAAGTGACACATCTTGTGAGCAAACATCCCGTAGTATCGTTGACAACATCTCGCGGAACACCAAGACTTTAAGAGTTCAAGGGGTTGAATTATGAACTCATCTCTGGCCGTTCTTTTTATTTCCTTCGCTTTCGCTTTTCAGGGCGCGGAGCCACCGACAGCTCAGGTCGAGCCTTTGCAGGCTTACAATATTGATAAGCAGGCCGTCAGCATCTCTGGAGTGTCTTCGGGGGGATTTATGGCGGTGCAGATGGGGGTTGCCTATTCTCGGGATTTTGTCGCGGTCGCGAGTGTGGCTGGCGGTATTTATTGGTGCGCCGAAGGGGACTCGCAAAAAGCGCAAACTTGGTGCATGAAGCAGCCGGAAAATATCAACACTCTGGTGCAAGTGGAAGAAGTCAAACGATTGGCACAGGTTGGAGCTATTGATTCCGTCGCGCATTTGCAGCGTCAAAATATCTATATCTTCGCCAGTCCCAAGGACGGTGTGATTCATCCTGGAAATGGTGAAAAACTGGAAGAATTTTATCGGCAATTTGTTCCTTCTGCGCAAGTTTTCACCGAAAAATCCATTGAAGCCGCGCATGGCTTTCCCACTTTGAATGCTGGAAATCCTTGTCAGATGGGCTTTTTGCCCTGGCTGTTGAAATGTAACTTTGATCTTGCTGGGGATATTCTTCAAGCGGCTTATGGCCAACTTCAGGCTCGCGGCTTTGCTCAATCTTCGCATTTAATAAAGTTTAACCAAAAAGATTTTGGCGATGAAAATACACCTCTTTACGGTGAGGGCTGGGTGTACGTCCCCGCTGCTTGCGCGCAAGGCGCGAAATGCCGATTGCACATAGCGCTGCATGGCTGCCAAATGAATCCTGACTTTATTCAAGATAAGTTTGTGTCCTTGGCGGGCTATAACGAATGGGCGGAAACGAACAACATCATCATTCTTTATCCTCAGTCCGCCAAAATTTCCAAGGACAACCCCTATGCGTGTTGGGATTGGTTCGGTTTTACCGGGCCTGATTACATGACCCAATCAGGAAAACAGATGCACGCCATTAAAAAAATGCTTCAGACCATCATCGCTCCTTAAACGCTATTCGAACCAAATGTTACCCCAGTCCTCTGTGCGTAGCAGGGGAACCTTTTTCTTTTGCAGGCGCCACTGAACTTGACTGTGGGGATGTCGATAACGTGCCCATCGTGCGGAAGCGACGCTCATGCGAAGTGCGGGTAAAGAGTCTAAAAGTTCTTTCGACGTCGAGGTTTGACTGCCGTGATGACCTAGAATCAGGACGCGAGCTTGCCGAAAAGCGCTGAGGGTGCTCCACTTTTTTTCCTGTGCCGAGGTGGAGTCGCCGGGAATGAGGTAGCTGTTAAAGGCTATCACATGACTCTGTTCGTTAGTGTTGCGCGGGCTTTGAGTCGACCACACAGCCCCTTTGAACTGCACCGGGCAGTCTAAATAGGAACTTAATAAGCGGGCCTTTCGCCCCGAGGTTTTGCCACGGGGACGCAATTGAATACATAATTTCTGCAAACGAGTCATGTTTTTGAATTGGTTCAAAGCGCCGATGTGATCCCAATCCCAGTGACTAAGAAAAACAAAGTTTTCTTTCTGCGCACACTGGAAGATGATTTTTTGCCAGGGGAAAAATTCGCCGCCCATGTCAAAGTGATGGCAACTTGCGGGTGTGATGGCCGTGAGCCATTGCCCTTGTCCCACGTTCCAGACAACAAAATAAGATCGCGCGGGAATATCCCGATTCAGACTGGGGCTGGCAAACACCAACAGAAAAACCAGGTACTTCATCTTAAGTCTTTTCCCTGCCATAAATGCAGGCGCAAAAAATGAAAACATAAGTGCCAGAACAAAAGCCACCCCCAGAGCAGTGGAATTGTCGGCGGCGGGCGAACGGTGAGCGAGATGGGCTCAGAAAGCACCGGCAGAGATTTCGCAAAAAGTTCCATCACGAAATCGAAGGCCGGGACAAGATCAGGGCAGAGCACCGTCAGAAAGCTTAATGGTAAAAGTATGTACGAGATGGCCGGGGCCAAAAATAAATTATAGACGATGCTCAGCGGATGCAGACTTCCGATTCCCCACAGCGGCGCACACATCAAAAAGAAAATCGAAAACTGTGTTAAAAATCCTCGTGTCCAAGAACTTTTGATGCGCAAGACATCGGGTGTGGTTAAAGCTAAAGCCGCGCACCAGCTCATAAGAAAGGACCACGACGACCACCAGGCGGGAAACAGAATCAGAGCCGCAGCTCCTGTCAGAAGCACACTGAGATCCCTAGGAAAGAACAGGCGTGAGTGTTTAAAGACTCGGCGCAGGCCTAACCCCAGAAGTGCGCGTACCGCCGGCGCCTGCCATCCGATCAGTATAGAGTAAAAACTCATAAAGAAAAATCTTACATAGAATGGAATTCGTAAAATGCCTAAGAGTTCATCAAGCAAAAGAAGATGCGAACCAGACACCACGAAGATATGAATCAGCGATGTTTTTTGCAGATTTTCGCGCAAATTTTTATCTGTGATTTTTTCACCACAAACTAAAGAGTTTAAAGCTTCAACATGGTGAGACTCTTTTGGCAGATGTTGTGAACATTTTGTCTGAATTTTCTGACTGAAAATTGATGTGTTTATCAGCAAATTAGGAGAAGCGGGTGTGCTTAAGCTCAGTGCAAAGAGAAGAAGAACAATCATGGTTCCAAATAGTTAGCAAATTTAATGACGCACCTAATTTCTAAAATATTCTGTCATGAGGTCCGCGCGTCTCCTGAGGTCGGATTTTAAGATCTGAAATTTGACAGCTTAATTACGTCGCTGTAATTTCATTTTTGTAAGTAAAAACAAATGTTTAAGCTATGCTTAAGGAATATGCATTTCGCTGAAACCCTTGAAAATGAACAGGTCTAAGGTCTAGCATTACAATAACTCAACATTTTATGTGGATAACTCCTGCTTGTTTGCACTTCTCATTGCGTGTCATACTGAGCAAAGATCATGAGGTGTCGAGAGATGAAGCAACTTAGACGATTAGCAGCAACGGTGCTTGTGACCCTGCCATTGACGGTATTTGCAAAGCCTGGAGCGTCTTCCCAAAAAATGTCCGCCAAAGATTTGCAGCAAGAGTCTTTGCTTGTCGAGCTGACAGGAAAAGACATTTCTAAAGAAAATGACATCACACTCTATGCTGAAATGGTAAGCGCATATCAGAACGATGATGAAATTGCATTTAAGAGTCGGCTGCAAAGTTTGCTGTCTCGTTTTCCACAAAGTTCCTACGCTGACAACGCGCTGTTTTTAGCGGGGCGCATGGCGGTGGATCATAACAACTTTGCCGAAGCGATAAAGTATTTTGCGCGCATCGAAAAAGAATATCCCTTGAGTAATAAGGTCGTTGCCGCGAAGTTCGCTAAGGCCATGACGTATAAACGCATGAATCTTCCCGAATACGCACTGTTGACGCTGAAGGAAGTACGCACCAAATACCCCGGCAGTCCGGAGTCGTTCCGTGCCGATGCTGAAATCAGAATGACGAAATAAGAATTCACTTCGCAAGGATGCATAAGTGATGAAGAAAAAGTTCTCTGTTCTTTTAACCATGATTTTTTGTGCTCTTGTTGCTCAGGCGCAGGACACACCCCCTGACGCAGCTTGGGAGTCTGATCCTTTGGATGTGCTTGAGCCTCAGGCGCCACAACAAACGGTCGAGCCCTCCGTGCCAGAGTTTAAAGAGATCCCGGAGCCAGGACAGGAATCCCTGGATGCGCCACCTCCGGCGACAGTGGATGTACCTCCGGCGGCGACAGACACGGCTCCGACGGCCTTTGGTGGCAATGAGCCCGATTATTCTCGCGAGGCGGAATTTCATCGAATTTACAAAACCTACAATGAGCAGCCCACTCCGGTTGAAGCCTGGGAAAAGGCTGTGGGCGCGCGTGAATCCGAAACCTATCAGGTGCAAAAGGGCGACACGCTGTCAGGCATTTCAACGACCTTTTTCGGTGACCCTTTGTTTTGGCCAAAGATTTGGTCTTTGAATAAAGGCCAGATTTTAAATCCCCATGAGATTGACCCGGGAATGAGCGTCCAGTTTTTTCCAGGAAGCATGGATGATGCGCCAACTTTGGACGTCGGAGAAACCGCTCTGATCAATCAAAAAGCCGAAAAGGACAAAGACGAGACGGCTGCGTCCACGGCGGGAGCTTCGATTCCGCGGGGACGAAAACGCGTTCCTCTTTTAAAGACACTGCCCAACAGTTTGCCGATGTATCGCATGGGAACTTTGGCGGAAACGAAAGTACAGTTGCAAGTAGAGCTTCCTAAAACAAAGTTTCCGACCGCCATGGAATACCTTGAATACTATATTCAGGATACGCCCGCGTACGGAGCGGGTGTGGTGACAGCGGCCGAGCTTGAAATGAAAACCGCCGGCGAATACCAGTATGTTTTTGTTCAGTTGGATAACGGCAGTGCAGGTCAGGAATATGTCGCGCAAAAGAATGTCGGCACGGTTCCGGACCCGGCGCAAAAAGGTCGCAGCGGTTTTATGGTTGAGGTTCAAGGTGAAATCCAAATTCTGGAACGAGTGAACAGCCAGAAAAACATCTATCGCGCGATGGTTAAAAAGTCCCTGCAGCCCGTGCAAGTCGGTGCTGTTTTGACGCCCGGTAAGTTGCCGATGATTGATCCTTCAGCGGGCCCCATTAGCGGCGGCGTGGGCGCAAAGATTATGGGTGGCCACTTCGAGGCGAAGCGAAAACTTTTTGGTTCTAACTCGCTGGTATTTTTAGATGCGGGCACAAATCAGGGTTTGCAGGAGGGGCAGGTTCTGGCCATTCACGCAGACGAACGCATTCGTAATAAAAAAAATGAAGCGGTGATGAATGACCGTGTGATCGGTGCTGCGAAGATCGTGAAAGTATCCGGAAATTTTGCGACGGCGTATATCACGCGGGCTACGGAAGATATTCTTCTTGGCGACTACGTTGGAAGTGCGACGGTCCATGCGACCAATATGACGCCCTCTTCGGCGCCCAGCCAGGCAACGCCCGCCATCGAGCAGGATTTTGAAAAAGATTTTGAGGAAGCCCCCGCGGCGCCTTCGGGGAGTTCACCGGAATCCGGAAGTGAAGACTTGGATCTTGAATTATAAACGGAAAACAAAAGGACCCTGCGAATTGCAGGGTTTTTTTGTTTATGAATGATCTTTATTCTTTATCACAACTTATCAAGTCTCATCCTTTGTACTCTGCACATAAAGAAAAACTTTTGCATCTTTATCGCACCTTGGGTGGTTTGGGTCTGCTGTCGACAGAAGCGCTCTTGGCGGAATTAAAACAAAGTGTTCCTGATCTTTTTGCAGCTTTGCAGAAGAATCACGCGCTTTTTAAAACGCATTACGAAGAAACGGTTCGATTAAGACTTCAAGGGGTGCAGATGCTGTGTTATGGGGAAGCCCTTTACCCCTCTTCCTGCTATTGGATGGAAGAGCCGCCTTTGACTTTAACCTACCTAGGGTCCGCAGCCTGGTTGACCGAAAGAACGCTTGCTGTGGTGGGCAGTCGCGAACCCACATTTGAATCCATGCAGTGGATGGAAAAAGAATTTGCGTTGTTTTGCGAAAAAGAAAAGCCCTGTGTCGTCAGTGGTGGCGCGCGAGGAATTGATCAGAAGTCTCATGCAACGGCTTTGCGCAAGGACACAACGACCATTGTCGTTTTGCCATCGGGGTTGGGGCATCTGTATCCCGCGAACTTGCAAGAATGGATGGTGCCCATTCTGAATGGTGGAGGTTGCTTTTTAAGCGAGTATGCGTATGAACAAAAAATGCATAAGCACCTCTTTCATCATCGCAACCGCTTGATCGCAGCACTTGGGAAGGCCAGCTTATTAGTTGAGGCCAAAAAGCGCAGTGGAACCCTGATTACGGCCCAACAATCCCTGCAGCTAGGGCGCCCCGTGTGGGTGGTTCCGGGACACCCGTTGGATCCGCATTTTTCCGGCAGTCTGGAATTGTTAATGGACGGTGCATTGTTAGTCCGCGATGCTCAGGATTTATCCATGCACTTTGCCGTAGAATTTGCGAACTTGGGCTTGCAAGTAGCACCAATAGGTAGCCCTGAAAATGGCCACCACTACCGGTAGTATGTCGTCTAAGTTGCCAAAATTGCTCGGAAAAAAATGAAATGATCTAAAAAAATCTTTTGCAAGGTCGAGGGAATGCCCCTACCATTTGATGTAAGGGAGGGGCGATGTGGTCAAGGATGACCGTGGTAGTATGGATGCTACTGCATCGCTCTAATTTTCGACCGCACTCTTAGTTCCAATTTCTTCTTAAAGATTCCATTCCTAAAATCGCAAAAATAAAATTCGGAGTCCAGATCGCTAGTGGTACAGGTAAAGCTCCGGATCGTGCCATGCCTTCGGCAGCGACATACAAGGTCCAATAAAGAATGATCAGACCAATACAAAGAATCATGCCTCCGGCTTTTGCGGCTCGACGATTGGTTGTGGTTCCCAAGCCCACGCCGATCATGGCAAAAACAACGCAAAGAAAGGTGATGGCCAGGCGTTTATGGTATTCGGTATGCAGCGTGCGCTCTAATTCCTCATCCTTCAGATCTTCTTTCAAACGATTGCGGACTTCATTCAAGGTGAGTGATTGTGGTGACTTCTTTTTTTCTTCGATATTAAGGGGCTCAGAGAAGCGCACATCATAGGTGTCAAAACTGATTTTCGTATGCGTCTGGGCTTGGCGGTGAATTTCGCCGTTTTTCAGGCGCAGAAGGATCTCATGGCCGGGGCGTTCCTTGTCGGGAATGATTTCGCCTTCTTTCGAAATGATTGTTAAAGGCACATCGCCGCTTTTTTCATCGTAAATAAAAACATTCTTCAGCAAGCCTTTGTCAGAGTTCACTTCATTGGCATAGACGACCATATCAAAAAAGCCCTCGGAAAAAGTGCCTTCTTTGATGACGGCGCCGGCTTTGGTGTTTGCCAGGCGGGAATACAAAACTTCGAATTGGCGATTCCCCCAGGGGGCAATATTGAAAGACATCTGTGCGGAAATAGCGCCGACTAAAACAGCCAGGATAATCGCAGGCATTAGCAGTGTCCCCATCGGCAGGCCCGAAGCCTTCATAGCGACGATTTCTGAATCCTGACTGAGTCGTCCATAGGTCAATAAGACTGAAAAGAGCAAAGCCATTGGAAAAAGAACGGGCAGCAGGGAAATCACCACATAGCCAATGATTTCTGCGATGGTTTTTAAAGTGACTCCGTGAACAAGAGCAAACTCCGTCAGGCGAAGCACTTGAAACATGAGGATGATGGATATAAAGACCATCAGGCCTAAAATAAAGCTGGGAAGCATTTCAAAGAAAATGTACTGCGCAGCTTTTTTCCCGTGAAAGATACTCAAAAGTAGTCTCCGTTGTGAAGTCTCATTGTAGTCCGTCCGATCCGAGGAGTCATCGCGTCCATCGTCTAGGACGTGAGCCTGTTGCCCCGACATGACTCTGTGATATTGACCCGATGGACTGCATATCCGACAATAGAACTATGAACAAGATTCTTTTGGTGTATGAGGATTATGCGGACCTGATGTCTGTAGAAGGGACTTTGAAAAAAGTGGGCTTCGACGTCATTGGTTTATCCAGCGAGTACTCCATCGCAGAACAGATGCTGGCATTTAATCCCGATCTTGTTGTCGGTAACGGGAAGGGCGGCAAAGTCAGTTCTTTGGGTGTTGGCAAACGCCTGAAAGAGATGACGCGCTGGCAGGGAAAGTCAGTGCTTATTTTTCCCGCAAATTTCAAACCCAACCCTCAAGAACTGATTCGCATTCGTGTTGATATGATTTTGGAGGCCCCCGTGCCTCCGGTGCGCTTGGTGCAGGTGATTGGTAAGATTCTGGGGCATGACGAGGCGGTTCTTTTGGAGCGCCTGAATAAGGCCATGCATGTCGAAAGCCCGCAAAAAACAGCGGGTGGAAACATTGTAGGTGGTAAAGCCACTACGGAAAATGAAGCCATCTATATCAAAGGTTCTGTCGAAGAGGCGAATGAGGCGGGCTCGGCGGGTGAGGCCTCGTTGCAGTCAGAACGCATTCAGGAAGATTCTCAACAATTCCCCCTAAGTCCCGAAGAAGATACGGGAAAGATGGCCTTTAAGTTTGGGGATCGCATGTCAGCAGCGACTTCCGAGAAGGCGCAAAGTCAGAGCGAAGAGTCCGCTTTTCCCGACGTGGATTTAAAAGCTTTGGAGCGCGAATTGTTGGGCGGCGGAGCTCCAGAAGTTGAACGTGTCGAAGTCCTAGAAGATGTGTCGGCACAAGAATCTGCGATTGCAGTGCAGGGGGATCTGTCGGCTCTAGAGCCCGAGACTCAGGCGAAGGCAAGGGCGGAAGTTCAAAGAGCCCAAGAGCAGCTGAAAGAACGTGTCGCAAAATACAGCAATTTGGTGGCAGATGTGAAAGTAGCTCCCAAAAGCACCATCACCCGAGTTGAGGCGCGTCGACGTCAAAGAGAGCTTGCGGCCCATTGGGACGGTCAAAACCTAAGCGATCTTGATAAGTTACGCCAGGAATTTGCCAAAGCCTTGTTTAAAAAGTAATTGCCCTGCGCACACCTTGACGATAGACCATTTGATGTTCAAATTAATAAGAGACTATTACGGAGGCCATTCATGGGCACATTTACGAAACCTGTCACAGACAGCTCATTTGAAACAGAAGTACTCAACTCCTCAACGCCTGTCCTCGTGGATTTTTGGGCTGAATGGTGCGGACCTTGCCGCGCATTGGCTCCTAAGCTTGAAGAAGTGGCGCAAGAATTGGGACAAAAAGTTAAGATCGTAAAAGTGAACGTTGATGAGAATCCAGGAACTCCGGGTAAATACGGTATTCGTGGTATCCCAGCGATGTTGCTTTTCAAAGGCGGCAGCGAAGTGGGTCAACTTGTCGGCAATCACCCAAAAGATGCGATTTTGGATTTTTTGAACAAAAATGTTTAACACTCGCTCGCAGAGTGAGCTAAACAAAAACCCTGCTTGTAAAAAAGCGGGGTTTTTTTATGTCAAAAACCCATTCAATTTAGATTTGTCCCCGCTAATGTTGCAACTTCGTAAGAATTGACAAGTTTTGAAGTCAAAATAGACAAAAAGCAAAATGCTGGTTATCTTTAGCTTACTCGCGAAAGGTGAGTTTGCAGGGGTCGAAAATGTCTATCGAAGTTGTAAAAGTAAGCCATCAGGATGTGGCCATGCTTGTTGAAAAGTTTAAGTTAGCATCGCAAAAAATTTGCATGATGTTTTCGACGGAAGGTGTCTATAGAAAACCCTATCTTGAGGGGTTGCCTCATTTCCGAGCTCTGTCTTACGAGAAAATGGCAGAGGTGGTCACAAGTATCACTTTCTTTAAAGAGTTGTGCGAAGAGCAAATTGCCGAGGGTTATAAGTTAAAAGACAATTCCAGTTTTGTGTGGCGAGCTTTCCGTAAATTGGATTTCGTTCCCCGCGCGGATGTTTTTAATCATATGACGGACGAGGACCTGGTTGAAATATACTCGGTTGATAATAAACAGCTTTATCGTAACTTCAGATTTTTCGAGTGCTGTTCTTACACTCTTGAAGAGCTTTATTCGGTTGAGTGGTGGAATCTGTACGAAAGAAATGCGGATGTAACGATGAAGATTTTTGCCGCGGGGATGAAGGTCGCTACGGGCGAGATCGCGGACAGCTATATTCCCGGAATCGAACCGGCACTTCTCAAAGAAGTGAAAGAAGACGGACAGTCCTTTATGCAACAAGTGAAGTTGATCAGCCCTTTGAAGCGTAATAAACGAGTTGAAGGTTTGCTAGTGATTGAAACGGCAGAACAAATTCTGAATTAATTCTTAGAAAAAAGGCACCCGAGGGGTGCCTTTTTTTTGTCTTTTCTTAAGCGGCTTTGCGATGTTTGTTTTTACACTGTTCTGCGAGTCTTTCGACAAGCCGAGTGTAAAGCACGGAAGCCTGTAACAGATTCTTGGCGATATAATCACAATCTTTTTCTGAAAGTGTTTCTAAGAATTTTTTGCCTTCCTCGTAATGGTCCTGATCGACGACAGAGTGCACTCTAAGATGAACGGTCGCCTTCTTTCCGTAGTGTTGCTCTAAAACTTCCAGCAGGCGAGGGCCATGGAACTTCGCTGCGCCTTCCAGAAGAAAGGCATATCCACACAAAGAAAGTGGATTTTCAAACTCGATCCAGTAGTACTGCAATTGACGAAGCATTTCTGTTTCTGGCAACTCTGGATATTGCTCTAAAGTTCCTCCTAAATTTTCCAAATCCTTCAAGGGCATGAAGTCATGGTTAAGTTCCTCTTGAATATGATGAATCATGGCATAGTGATGATCGCGATCGTCGACGGGCAGGCGAGCCGCCGACAGCGCCAAAAACTTCGTGGTGTGACGGATGAGGTAGTAGGTCTGAGCCAACCAACCTTTATAAAATTCTGGATTTTCCCATGGGCAGTCCATAATTTTATCACCCAAAGCTTTGATCTCGCGATCCATAATTGTTGCTAATTGTTTTTTCTCCATACGTCCTTCTTTCGTTAGTTTTATTAAGCGATTTTTAAATGGCGTGGTTGGGCTGGCTGATCACTGATCAGGGTCGTGTGGTTGATTTTGGTATTCCACAGTTCGTTGACCATATTGGCTAAAAATGGATCTGCGAGCTCTTTCGTTTCGTTCTTTTTAAGGAAAAGTAGCTGACAAGGATATTGAGCGCGCATGATTTCGCCCATCGGGCGCATACCGAACCTTTGGGCCTTTTCATGCACCTTATAGTCCATGCGAGCGACAGCCAAAAGACCGTCCCAAGGGGAGGCCTCGAAGGCCTTCATGCTTAAAGCGCTGATGATATCGGCGACTTTAAATCCCGGTTTGCTGAATTGATAAGCCGTATTCACACCTAAGTATTCCAAAGACATATAGGTGTGCGCGCCTTCCGCCTGGAATCGTTTTACCAGTTCAGGGGCGAATGGCTCCATGTATCGGTGTTCCAGATGGGCCTTCGCACGATCATCGAAAACGCTGTACATATGGAAAGCCAGCACTTGATCTGTCTCTAGATCCTTCAAGCACGTGATCACTTCGTTGCGATAGAAATCATCAGTGTGTAAGGACTCAAAAATTCCGTCGTAGACTTGCTTCCATGTTTCGTAGACTTGATTGGTAAGCTTAGCTGTTTCGTCCGTCAGAATGCGCGGACTGAACAGATAGTACTGATACTTCATGTATTCCCCCAAAATTTTGCGACACAAGCTTTTCGGAGGTTCTTCGAGAAGTTTAAGGGTAAATTTGGTACAGTTTAAAAATTTAATTTTTCCGGACTCTATTGGTGCGTATGAAAAGGGGAAATTTCAAAAAAATCCTAGGAGAATAAAGTGTTTTGTTCTCCTAGGAAACATTGTAGAAGGCTTTTGGTCTCTAAACACAGAACACTAGTTAGATGCGACCACCATGTTAGCGCTATTCGAAATTTTCGCATAGATCTCGCCATAGTTTTTCATTACGCGAGAGTTGTACTCTGCAGGTTTCATATTTTTAGCCAGAAGTCTGCGTACGTTTAGGGGGCCCATATTGTAAGCACTCACGTACTTCACAGCCTTTTTGTCAAACTTGCCACGCAGATAACTCATGTAAGCAAGACCGATGCGGATGTTCGCTGAAGGATTTTCCAAAGTCTTTTTCCCGTTCCAAGGAAGTTTGAATTTTTTTGCAATCCATTCTGCGGTGTCCGGCTTGATTTGCATCAAACCAATTTCGCCAAAGCGACCTAAAGCCAATGGATTAAATTTACTTTCAGTTTTGATCACCGCAAGAACAAAGACAGGGTCTAAGCCATGCTTTGCAGCTTCAGTGATCACTGTACGAGAGATATTGCGTGCTTGACCTTTCCAGCGGGGCGCCAAAGAGTTCTGCACCTTATCGTAAATCATTTCATTCAAAGTCACAGTGCCTTCCACTTTTTGGGCGCCACTGCCTTTATAATCAGAACCTAAAAGTTCTTTTGCGTGAGAAATACGCGAAGCTTCATTCACGCTTTCAATGCCGATCTTGTTCACGACGGGCCATTGTACGAAATCAAAGTTAGTAAAAAGAACTGACGTGAGCGTTGCGGCTGCTAGAACTAGTCCTGTATTGAGATGTTTCGTTTTCATATCCGCGACCTCCTGTTGTAAGTAGGTAAGTTCAAGGGTCGTGCCGAAGTCGCAAGTTTTTGGAATTGTTGAGTTCTTAGAATGAAGCAAGTTTAAGAAGGCATTGGTTTGAGCTGGCAGGTGAGGGTGTCAACCAATGTGTAGACGGTGTCTGTTCATTGGTTAGTCGGAATAAGACGACTTCTCTTTTTGATACGGTCTTTGTGAGACTCGGGAGTGCTGATGCTTATGCGCTTGCTTCGATGGTTGTGTTTGGATCGGTTTTTGGGAAATAAAAAAGCCCTTCTTGGTGAAGGGCTTTTTTTGTTTTTTAGAATAAGTATCTGCGGTAGGCGACGCTGCTGACTATACCCAGGCCGGCCATGGTGGTGAGCATGGAGGAACCTCCGTAGCTGAGTAGTGGTAACGGGACCCCCACGATCGGCAGAAGGCCGATGACCATGCCGATGTTTACGAACATGTGCCAGAAGATGTAACACAGAACTCCGACGGTGAGCAGAGCGCCGAATTTGTCGCGGGCGTTGCTGGCGATGCGAATTCCGGTGATGAAGAGGAAGGCAAAAAGGCCGATGACCGCGATGCTGCCCACGAAACCATGTTCTTCACTAAGGACTGAATAAATAAAGTCTGTGTGGCGTTCCGGCAGGAACTCAAGCTGTGATTGCGTTCCTTTCATGAAGCCTTTGCCGAAGAATCGTCCAGAGCCCACCGCGATTTTGGATTGGATGCTGTTGTAACCTGTTCCTCGGGGATCGCTGGCTGGTGAAAGAAACGTAAAGATGCGGTTCTTTTGATAGTCGTGAAGGACAAACTTCCAGGCAATGGGCAGGGCTATGATTCCCAAGGCAATGATCGTCGCCAGGATCACGCGTTTGATCTTGGCAAAGATCAGCATCGATCCACCAATCGCAGCTAACATCATGGCGGTTCCCAAGTCAGGTTGTTCAACGACCAGACCGAACGGAATTAAAAGGGCCAGAAGAGGCCCGATCAGCTCCTTGATTCCCATTCCAGGTCCATGGGTGTTTCTGGTGGCCAAGATTTTTGCCATTAACATAATCAGGGCCAGCTTCATGGTTTCCGAAGGTTGGTAGCGGAAGAAGCCAAGATCAATCCAACGTTGCGCGCCCAGAGCGACTTTACCAAAGAAGGTCACATAAAGAATGGCACCTAAATTCAGGACATAGACGACCAGGGCGATACGACTGACGATCGAATAATCCAACAAAGTGACAACGAGGAACACCGTCCAGCCCACAGCCAACCACATGATCTGGGAAATAAAGAGTGAAGCCACGTCGACTGTCGTTGGACCATGTGTGGCGCTGTACAGATTGATAAGTCCGATCACGTTCAGCGCCAGGATGACGATGATCAAGTTGATATCTAATTTTTTGAAAAGAGTTCTCTCTTCAACGTGTAACGAGGTAAACACCCTTATTCTCCTTCTGCAGGTTCAGGGATGGGGCCTGTGGGAGCCTGAGCGCGCTTCAGCCCTTTGGCTTTGAGTGCGGCTTCAATCACCTCAGGATGGTATTTTTCAAAATAGGCTTGGACAATGTCGCGTACGATCGGCGCGGCTCCTGTGCTTCCGTGGCAGGAATGTTCCGCCAAAGCAGCGATGGTGATCTCAGGATTGTCTGCAGGGGCAAAAGCAACGAACCAACCGTGGTGGCGCATATGCATAGGACGGCTTTCGCACTTTGCATAGATCTGGTCGGCAGAAAAACCCATGACCTGAGCTGTCCCTGTTTTGCCGGCCATCTGCACGCCTGGAACTTTCCAGTGTTTTGCAGTTCCGCGATCGCCGTTGGCAACGCGTCTCATGCCTTCCTTCACGACTTTGAAAGTCTCTGGTGAAATATGCACGCCATTGGCTTGCGTTTGCTGCAGATCACGAACGACTTGCGGGAAGTTTTCTCGCAAGACCTTGCCGTCCTGATCAATGACCTTGCGGACCAGGAAAGGTTTGACCACTTTCCCTTCGGTCCCGATGGCATTGTAAGCAATGGCCATAGAAAGAGGTGTCACGTTGACGAAACCCTGACCGATGGCAGTACTTAAATTTTCACCGGGTTGCCATTCTTCACCCACAGTGGCCTTCTTCCAGGCAGAATTAGGCATGGTTCCAGAAACCTCACGAGAAAGCTCGATGCCGGTTTTTTGGCCGATGCCCAGTAGACTGATGTAGTCGTACATCTTATCCACGCCCAATGCGATACCCATTTTATAGAAGAACACATTGGAAGATCTTTCCAATGCTTCATAAACAGTGATGTTCCCGTGACCACCTTTTAAGTGGTCATGGTAAGGACGTCGGCCGAAATAGAAAACGCCCGGAGCACTGACGATGGTCGTTGGTGTGATGACTTTTTCCTGCAGAGCCGGCACAGCCACCAAAGGTTTGAAGGTCGAACCCGGAGAGTTATGATCCTGAATCACTTTATTGCGGAGGGGTTTGAACGGATCGTTGATCAAGCGTGACCACGTCTGCGCGGAAATCCCTGTTGAAAACTCATTCGGATCAAAAGACGGTGTGCTGACCCAGGCTAAGATTTCGCCGTTGGTTCGCATCGCCACCACGGCGCCAATGCGATTCAAAGCCATAAAGGATTTGAAAGCGGCTTCCTGAATGTCACGGTCAATGGTTAAAACCGCATTGTTACCATGAATGGGAGTGAGGTCTTTGATTTGCTCGCCATAGATATTCGGAGTTTGAGTCACCGTTTCACGACCGTGGGCATCCACTTGGATGAAGCTTACGCCATCTGCGCCGCGAATGTCTTTTTCCAGAGTTTCTTCCAATCCGCTTTTTCCGATAATGTCACCTTGTTCGAACAACAGGGTGCCTTTGTAAAGCTCGTTCAGGACGGGAAGTTGTCGCTTGGAAATCTCACCGACGTAGCCAAAAAGCTGAGCGCCATTATCTTTAAGCGGATAGTAGCGAACGATAGATTCGCGGATCTCAAGTCCGGGCGTATCTAAGCGCATGCGTTTCAATCTGAAAACTTCTTCGCGACTGAGGTTCTCTTTCAGGCGGATCTGGGCAAACGGGCCATTTTGGCGACGGCTCTTGGTGACCTTTAAGACCACTTTGTCCGGTTCCATGCCTAGTACAGGACCCACTGTTTTTGCCAGTTCGTCTAAGTTCTCAATGTATTGCGGAGACAAGATGGCTTCAAAACCAGGCAGATTCTCCACGAGAACTTTGCCGTCGCGATCTAACATCAATCCACGCGGGGCCGTGATCTTATTTTGTTTGATCCGGTTTTTTTCCGAGAACTCACGCAATTCATTCCCCGAAATCACCTGTAGATACCACAGACGAATCGAAAAAACGGTGAGCGCAAAAGCGATCGCGATGTAAAAGATTTTATAACGGCTTTGGTATTCCTTAGCCTCATCCGGATTGCTGACGTAAGTACTCATAACTCCAATCCCCCAGGCTCGTGCATCAATTCATCCTGAGTGATCTTGTCGATTTTTGCTAAGATCCAGTACATCGGGAAGGCAAATGAAGGAGTAAGAACGATTTGTACCAAGCGATCGACAATTTCAAAACTCGCGGGATTTTTTTCTAACACCATAGAAGAAAAGAAATAAATCAGGTGATAGGCCACGGCCGAGAATCCACACATGATTGTATAATATCCTGAGCCGCTCCAAAAGACGCGTGTTTTGATCGCATAGACTAAAGTGAAGAGGATCAATA
This sequence comes from Bdellovibrio sp. ArHS, assembly GCF_000786105.1. Classification (NCBI taxonomy): domain Bacteria; kingdom Pseudomonadati; phylum Bdellovibrionota; class Bdellovibrionia; order Bdellovibrionales; family Pseudobdellovibrionaceae; genus Bdellovibrio; species Bdellovibrio sp. ArHS. Next base: position 5,669 of record NZ_JTEV01000023.1, on the reverse strand, counting down.
AACTAATCCACATCATTTTCAAAGGCATCGCTGTAAACGACAGCAAAATGAAGCCCATGGCGTAAACCGTCAGGATCGCCGGAAACTGTTTGCGATAAAGGATCACATAAACAATCAGATTCAACCAAAGTAGGGGCGAAGGGACATTCCCGAAAAGTTGGAACCAAAAAGTTGTCTGTAAGCCTGCTACCAAAATCAAAACCGCAAACAATACGAGAAAATTCAGAATAGCATTCCAGCGGATCTTCACTGTGGTTTCTCCTCAGGTTTTTTCGGAGTTTGTGGCGCAGAAGGTTTTGCCGCAGGGGTTGCTGCAGGTTTTACCGCGGGCGTCGCCGTGGGCGCTGGTTTGGGCGTTGCCGTCGGATTGACGGTAGAAGCGGCGGTCGGTGTTGCTGCTGCCGGCTTGCCATCTTCTGAAACGGTGTCGGTGGCCGCTTGCGGGGCGTATTTGTCGCCGAAATCTTCCGCTGCCGCGGAAAGAACGACGAAAACCTCTTCCACTTTGTATGGATCTACGACGGGGCGCAAATCAACTTTCAAACTGACGCTGAAAGTTTTCTTTTCCACTGATTCGACGACGGCCACAGGAAAACCTTTAGGGAAGATATTGTCCAAGCCCCCGGTGACAACCATGTCGCCTTCTTGCACGTCTTCAGTGCGTTCCACGTACTTCAGTTGCAGCGTGCTTGCGTACTGACTTTTACCTTCGACAATACCACGAGCGCGGGTTCTTTGAATAAGACCATCGACCACGGCATAACGATCGGTGATCAGCATGACATGGGAAGTGAAAGGTTCGGGTTTAAAGATGTAACCTAGAACCCCGCCAGTCGTGATAACAGCTTGGCCTGATTTCAGTCCGTCATTCAGACCTTTATTGATCGTGATGGTGTTGTGGTCAATGACCAGATCGCGGCCAATCACTTGGGCGGCCATCAAGTTCATTTTCGTCTGCTCTTTGAATGTCAACAATCCGCGCAGGCGATCGTTTTCAAGAAGCAACTCGTTCATTTTTTCTAAGCGCGCTTGCAGCTCGTTGTTCGTGCTTTGCAAATCTTCGCTGTGCTTTTTGATATTGATAAGATTGACATACAGGGCGGTGGTATCTGTCACGCCATGACTGAAGCCATAAAAAGTTTCCGACACGGCGCTAGCCAACATCGTAAAAGGTTTCGAAAGCCAGTTTGATTCCTGAGGTCTTTGCTGCATGTTGATAGAGATCAATGGCAAGGCCAAAACGATCCCGATCATCACAAGTTTCTTGAGATCAAAGTTGAAAAAGTTCAAAGGTTCCCCTCTATGCTGTGTATGTAATACTCAAACGCTAGTCAAAAGAACCAATTATTTCAACAATTTCCCCTTGAAAAAATGCGAATTTCGTTAGGTAATGGAACCGCTCTTGGAAGAGCTTGTTTAAGGAAGGATAAAATTATGAGCGAAAATATGGCTGATAAAATGAAGAGACAACTCTCTGCGAAGAGTGTGACCGCTATCGTTCTCTTCGGCGCGATCATTCTGGTATTCGTATTTTTCGGTTTGCCAGGTCGCTTGGGTGCGGGGGTTGGTTCCGTAGCGCGCGTGAACAACAGCCTGATTTCGGTCGCGGACTTCCAACAAGAGGAAAATCGCATTCAACAATACTATCAAAACCTCTTCGGCAGTCAGATGGACTTTAGCTCTCAGCGTCAACTGCTTCGCCAGCAGGCCTTGGAAAATCTGGTTCGCATGGAATTGGTATCCCAGGCTGCTCAGAAAAACGGCATTCTTACGACAGACGCGGAAGTGGCTAACTTCATTGTGAAGGACATTCCTTTCTTCCAACAAAACGGTCAGTTTCAGCGAGAATTCTATAGCCGCTATCTAGAGTCGACTCGTTCTTCACCGGGTGACTTTGAAAATAAAGTTCGTAAAGACATTGCGAATGTGCGAACGCGTCAGATGTTTGAGTTGGTGTCTAAGCCCACAGCTGTTGAGATTCAAAAAATCAAAGAATTGAAATCCCAAAAGATCAACATCCTATTTGCAAAAGTAGATTCCGAGGCGGCGACAAAGGCGATGACCAAAGAAAAGGCCGAAGCTGCGGTGAAGGCTTTGGATGAAGCCTTGGCAAAAGGTGATGAAGCGGCCGTGAATGTACAATTGAAAGCCTTGAATGCAAATTGGGAAGAGACGGGATTTGTTGAGCTGAATGCCGAGAATTTCCCGAAAATAACTAGCGGTGTCGCAACTGAAGCTATTTTCGAACTGACGAAGACAGAGCCGTTGTTGAAGCGCCTGGTTCGTGACGGAAATGCCAAGTATGTATTGAAGCTCAAAGAAACGAAAGTGGAACAAGTATCCGCTCTTGAGCCGATGGCTCCAGAAATGCTGCAAAAGCGTCGTGGTGATGGAATGTTTGAAGCGTGGGTCAATCAGTTCCGCGCGAAGTCACATGTCACGATGAACACGCAAGCATTGCAACTGAACTAATGCTTAGTTTTGTTCGTGAAACGTCTCTTAATATAGTCCTTGAAGGAGCCCTGTCGACGCGACGGGGTTTCTTGTTTTATGTGTCTGCGGGTTTTTATGCGCCGATAAATCCTCTTTCGGGAATGTCGGTCAATCTCGTCTCAGTAGATCAATGGTTGCTTGAACTTAAAGCTCATTTGGAAGCAAAAGTGTGGGTCGCCGAAACGGAAGTATTAAATCCGGTTTGGTCCACAGTGCTTGAAGAAGCCCGTGATTTTTTAAGTCAACGGGCGCACGCCGAAAAGGCTGTTTTGCAAAGTCTTTCATTTCGAGAAGAGCGTCACTGGGGCTTTTCCTGGAAGGCAACCCAAACCCTGTTGCAAACCCAGTTTACCTATGAGCACTATCTTGAATCTTTGCCGGTTGGAAATAGATTTGAACTTTTGAAAGTCTGTTTTCTTTGGGAACACGACAGTCGGGACGGAGTTAATCTAGATGACTATCGGCACGAAGGTTTTAAATTATTAAAGACGGCTGCCGCGAAGAACTCAGAGTCTTTCCTGGAAGAGGCCCGGTCCTGGGTGGGTGTGACCTTGGCCTCGGCAAGTCGTCTGCAGCAGATAAAAATTGATTATCTAACATCAGGTTACAGCCTGATCCTTCCTTAAGAGCGTACAAATTCCAGCAGTTCGCCGTATTTCTTGGTGTCGGCCAATTGTAAAGAGCGGATGTAGCGAGAACGTGTTTCGCTGTGTTCTCCCAATGTGCCTGTGTTGGCTTTGGCTCCCCAAGAGAAGCGTTCCTTATCTAAATTAAAAAGCAGCGTGTCGGCCATCGTCCGAGCCCAGCGGCCGTTGCCATTAGGGAAGGGGTGAATCCATACCAGGCGGTGATGAAAGCGCGCGGCGATTTCATCCAACGGATAAGTTTCATAAGTGATCCAGTACCGCACATCGTTGATCAGCTTATTCATTTCCGCAGGAATCTGATACCAGGCTGTGCCAATGGATTTATCAGAGTTGCGATAGGTTCCCGCCCAGCGCCAGACATGGCCGAACATCTGCTTGTGCAAATCGCGCATGAATCTTTCAGATAAAAAGTCTTTTCTTTTTTTGGCAAAAGCCCATTTTTCCCCTCGCAAAATATTGTCTTGTTCTGCGGCGTTGAGTTCACGCTGAGTTGAAATATAGCTTAACTTAAGCCCCGCAATCTCGTTCGGGTTGAGGGGCGTTGCTCCTGGCGGATATTCCAATTTAAAGTCACTCATCGTGAACTCCACAGACGGCGATCCATTTTGCTTTTAATGTCCATGGCCAATTCTTTTTCGTGAAGCTGGGTTTCGCTGGCGCCCACGGATTGCATTTCCAGATCCATCGTGTGAGTCGTGCGACGAAGCAGTTGTTGTGCCGCTTTCTGAGCTTGATCATCCACGGTTTTTTCCAAGCTTTCCTTGGGCACAAGCGCATAAACCAGTTCGCAATTCATGGCGCGAGCCGCTCTTTGCAGAGTTTCCAAGGTTACTGTCTTCGCAACTTCTCGCTGCTCAAGCATGGTCACACCGGATTGCTGAATCTGCATGCGCTCCGCCAACTGCGACGTTGTCATTCCCAGAGCTTCACGGATGGCGCGCACCCAGCCCGCTTTGGGAATGATGACAGTGCGAGCCTTCGCGAAAGCTTTGGCTTTTTCATCGAGGCTTTTGCGTTGAGTTTTGATAAGGGCCTTGCTTGTTTTCATTTTTATATATTAAACAAGATTATTAAGGTTATCAATGATATATTATAATGGATTATTATCATTGTTTATAATATTTTATAGTAGATAATAATTTCTATATAAATTACCTAAATTCCATTAAAATCAATGTTTTATATATTCTTTTAAATTGCTTTTTCTTGCAAAGAAGATGTCCAAGGTGTCCAGGACCCTATATCAGCCCTTCGGCTGGCGGGCTTGTCTCGCGCAGAATGCGACCCTGTCGCAAAGTTAAACAGCCGTTCTCAAATAGAAACGTCCTCGGCTTTGTATGGAAATTGAAAAGAGGGACATAGCCACTTTGAAGGTGAGGACGTGATGACTCTTTCAAGAATGTTAGCCGTGGGTCTTCTTTTGCTAGGTGCGCAGAGTGCGCAAGCCGAAATGTATTTTTCGGCGGATCCCAGTCCTCCCAAATTTTGTCTGCAAAACTTCAATGCGTATGGTCCGATCTATGCTTCGAAAGTGGCAGAACGCACAGAACGAATGACTGGTTTTTTACAAGGCATGCCTAAGTGTGAGGTGGTTCATTTGCAGGAAGTGTGGAATGAAGGGCATATCGAGCAGATCGAAAGAAACTTGAAGCATCAGTACGCCATCAGTGCGCCAAACAAGAAGGCCCGAATCGGTTTAATGTCTTTATTTATGACAGATATCAAAGGCAGTCACACCGAAGACTTCCAGGTGAATAATGAAGGCGGCGTTTTAGATTCAGTACGTGTCGCTTTCAATGTGAAGAAGGCATATCACGTCGTGCGGGCCGGTTTTTTCGGCATTGACGAAGATTTCCTTTTCTTAAACACACATCTTCACCCAACATCTTCCGCGGTTCGTTTGACGCAGATTTTGGATATTTTGCGTTGGCGCTTAGCTCACCAAGATGAAAAATTGATTTTATCCGGTGACTTCAATGCTGATCTCGACAGCGTGGAAAGAAAGTTGCTTATGCTGACTTTGGGAGCTCACGATGCCATGGAAGACTCGTTCGGTGGCGCATACCCCGAATCTTTTTGTACCTACTGCACAGGCAACCCTTTAGGTTGGATGTTGAGTGACCACACCTTCGATTATATATTCTTTTCGAATGTGGGCAGTTCAGGCACGACTTTAAAGGCGCTTGAAGGTGAAGTGAATATGCGAGGCACACCACGAAAACCCTGGTCCGATCACTTTGGCGTGCGCGTGAAGTTTTCGGTTGAGCCGACAACATCCGTGGTTGAGGTCGGCGCAATTGAAGCACGTCGCACAGAGACGTTGGAAACCTTGGCTGTTGCTGCCTATATCCTGCAACAGGAAGACGCCAAAGAATTTGAAGGCTATGCTCGTTTTATCAACGAGCTGTCAGGCCAACTTAAAAATCGCCAAGGCGCCTTCAACACTTATTTCGAAAAATACCGCTGATGAAAAGCCCCTGACATCTTGAAACTGATCCAGGAGTCTGGTTGTAGCGCGGGGGATTTGGT
>NZ_JTEV01000022.1 GCF_000786105.1 Bdellovibrio sp. ArHS | reverse complement strand
AGACTTGGTATTGAGCGGCAGCACCAGGCAAGTGGTGCAGTTGATAACTTTTGCCAAAAAAAGGTGATGGCCTGCGACCATCACCTTTGAACAAACTTTTAATTCTTATTCTTATTTGACCAAGTTAACCTGCAAAGTGGCCGAATCTCCTTGCGAGCTGATAAAGCTATCTACATCTGTCTTGTTGATCGCATTGATCAAGGAGCTCATGCGATTGCTTGTGATGCTCATACCTTGAGGAGCAGAGCCATCGGCGTTCACCCAGCTATAGTTCGGCTGCGGAGAGACGACGAAAACAATGATGTTATAAGAAGGACGGAATCCTTCCTTTTCAACTTGCACAGACGGCAAAGTCATTGAGTCCGCCGAGATATAAACCGTGCGGGATTCTTTTACTTGCGAAATCGTGATTTGTGATGAATCCGTTGAAATGAACGGGCGGGAACCGACGGCATAAAGCACCGTCAGATATTGGCCTCGCAAATTGCCCAGGCGATTCACTTGAAGTGACGGAATGGTTTCAAAGCGAGCGGCTTCGGCATTTCTTTGAGAAACGGAACCGCTCATCAAACCCAAACCGATGATAAGTGTTAGCGCATTGATGATGATGAGTTTTAGAGACTTCATTGTTTCGCTCCTGTTTTCGCGTAATCTAAGTACATAACAATGTGACCGTTCGGGTCCACTGTAACGCGATTGATATCCAACTTAATTCCCATAACGACAGGTGGAAGTGGCAAGCTTCCCGGGATCACTTCGTCTGTCGTTTTCCAACCGGCACTTTGTTCACGCAGTTTATCTTTCACGCCTTCGCGGACTTTGCCTGGCATCAACTTACCCACCAAAGATAAGTATTTACTATCCATCACCAAGCTATCCACATCGATGGAGTGCAGTTGCAACTGCATGCCGCTCTTATCGCTCAACTGGCGTAATTTTGCAACGATGTCGAAATCGATTACGATTTTATCTTTCAGGGCAAAATGGTTTGGTTCGTTCTCTACGGAAACATGTAATTTCACGAAGGCTTCTTGTGGTTTTAAAACTTCGCCAGCAGGAGTTTTTACATAGTCGATGGTCGGAGCCGCCATCAATCGCAAAACAGTGCCATTGGACTGACGGATTGTTTCGAAATTTCGGCGTTCAAAACTAAGTTGCAAGACACGGTTGATAAGCGCACGGTCCAATGTCAGCGCCAAATCGTATTTATCCTGTGATAAATGATTGATCTGCGGTAGACCGCGCGGACCGTTGCTGGCCAAGGGGCGACTTTGTGCGTTGATCGGGTCCTCTACATACGCCGTTAATTCGATATTTAGAGATTTTTTCAGATTGATATTCTGAAGTTTCAAGCCCCATTTGAAGTTAGGGCGTAGGTCCATTCTGTCCGTGCCCGGCGGCACCATGTCTTGCACTTGCTCTAAAGAGCCGCTTAAAAACTCTTTCGCCTTTTGATTCAAAAGTTCAGGAAGCTGTTTGCGGGCAAAATCGCCCAAGCTTTCGCGCACCTTCTGCAGGATCACAGGAGCTTGTTCCATCAACATGGCATCAAGTTGCGTCGTATTTAACTGGAATTTTTTGCCGTTAATTTCAACCGCAATCTGAGGAACGATCAACTTCTTGTATTGATAGGCAATGGGCGTCTGTGAAAGATTGTTATCGATCTCTAAAGCCTCGAAATCCAAACCGCCATTGGCATTGGAGCGAATATAAAAGGGGAGGCGAATTTTTAAAGGTGTGCTTTCGTCACCCGCTGTGATCGAAACATCCTCCAGGCCGATCTGTCCCAGGAACTCATTGTTCATGTCCCAAGCTTTGACGGAATGAGTGGCGATAGAAAGTTTTTTGACTTCAAGTTCAATGGCCAAAACGGCTCCATCACGTTTACCCAGGGACTGCATCAGGGCTTCGTCGGTGACCAAACCAAAACGCGAGAAGTCGGCAATATAACCTGATTCCCCGATCTCGATAGCGGGGCGGTGATCGTTCATCGAAAAGCCCACCAGCCATTGCGTCAGCAACTGGCGAACTTGCGCATACATCTTAACTGCTTCGGGATTGGAATCCTTGAAATCATCCGGGTTGATCGATTTTTCAAAAGTGTAGCTCATAGCTGGGAAATAACCTTCATCCAGCTTCACACCCAGGTTTCCTAAAAGATCGCTGAGACGATTGTCAAAGTACTTCATCCCCCGTTGGGTGACTTGAACTTGCACGGCCTTCGGCAAAAGATGTTTGTTCGCGATCGTGGGATTTAAATCCGCGGCGATGGCGTTAAAACCCTGCAGAGTCAAAAGCAGGGGAATCCACATACGTGATGTCTGAAGCCGATTTATCATATAGTTAAACCTCGCCGATTAGAAGCTACGTTCCCTCGGACCCGTGTTGCAAACAAAGTTCCAAAGAGTTCCGGGCCTAAGCTCTAATAGGTGCGAGTTGAGCTTTTAGACAACTGTCTAAAACTGAGACAAGGGCCCGAAAAGGGCCCCAGCGGGAATTTAAAAGGAGACTGTTTGGCCTTAGCTTTTGCCTTCGACGATTTCAGTCAAAGTGATCACAGTCCGTCGCAAGACTTCGCTTTGGGCTGAAAGCTCTTCTGAGGTGGCGGCGGTCTCTTCCGCAGAGGCGGCATTGTTCTGGGTGGCTTGGTCCAACTGACTCATGGCTTTGTTGATTTGTTCAAGACTGTGCGCTTGTTCCACGCTGGCCTCGGCAATCTGACCGGTCAGAGTATTGGCTTTTTGCACTGACGTAACGATGCTTTTTAGCGTGTCTCGGCTTTTTCCCGCGATATCAACGCCCGAATTGATTTTGTTAGCACTGTCCCGAATCAGAGCGTCGATTTCTTTTGCTGAACTGGCACTTCTTTGCGCCAATGCGCGAACGGCTTCGGCGACGACGGCGAAACCTTTTCCTTGTTCGCCCGCGCGAGCGGCTTCAACAGAAGCATTCAGTGCAAGAAGGTTGGTTTGAAAAGCGATGTCGTCGATGACAGTGATGATGTCGCTCATTTTGCGAGAGCTGTCAGAGATTTCATTCATGGCGGAAACCAGATTTGACATTTCTTTATCGCCCACTTCCGCAATGGCCGTGCTTTCCCGCGATAATGAAGCGGCTTCTTTGGCGTTGTTGGAGTTTAAATTGACCATGTTTGAAAGCTGCTCAAGGCTGGCCACTGTTTCTTCCAGGGATGCCGCGGCTTCGGTCGAGGAGGCCGACAGAGTTTGCGCGGCCTGGGACATTTGTCCTGATGCCGCCGTGACTTCTGAAGAACCGGTGGAAAGAACTTGAGTCACTGCTCTTAACGAAATCGTCAAAGACCGAGACAGTAGGAGAGCGATCAATGCCGCCAAGACAGCTCCGCCGACCGAGATCAGCAAAGACCAAAGGCGTCCGGTTTTAAAAATATCGTGAAACTCTTTGTCACCTTTTTCGGATTCTTCCCGTAAAGAGGCGGCAATGGTTTCAAGGGGTTTCCGAGTTAAATCTCGCTGCTCATCGATCATGCCGTCGATGTTGCGAATATTGGCGTCAATGGTGCTTGTCTGCTTTAAGGCGGGAAGCATCTTGCTTTCAAATAGATCAATATACCCACGATAGGCTTTTTCGAACTCCTCGGCGGCGGCTCTTTCTTCGGGACTGTCGACGATCTTTTTAACGTGCGCGATATCGGCATCAGCTTGTTGTTTGAATTCAACCAGATTTTTTTGGGTTTCATCCAGGTTCATATTGATGACGGCATCCCCGACGATGGCGTAAAAGCCTTCCATTCTTGCGAGGATCGAGCCCACATCCTGGCTGTCATGAAATCGGGCGGACCCCGCATCTTGAATTTGTCCCAATTTTCCCATTGTGATGTTGGTGAAAAAACCGGCTACGATGAAAATTAAAATAATCAAACCCAGTGATAATCCCAATTTATAACTTAGCTTCAGAGATGAAAAAAATGTCATCGTAATCACTTTTCTGGCAGTGGTCGTTTTGCTAATGCCGTTGATGTTGTATTGCTCAGTTCTTATCGGAGGATTTTCTCGCTTATTTATGAGGAAGTCTTGTTTAGTAGAGTATATCTGGTCCTTCGAACGAGGTGGATTTTGTATGCACACCAATGAGTTCGAAGGACGGGGAATCTTAAGAAGATCAGAGGATTTATTGAGCGCACTGTTGGGCGTATTGGGCCCGATGAGTTCCGCCAGGATGAGTGGCATCCGCGTGCAGCGAACTTAAAAAGGTCTGGATGTTTCTTAAAACGAAGGCGTTTAAAAGTCCCAGATCTTTGAGAGTTTTAATGGCCATGCAGTCAGCGTCAAATTCAGAAGTGATGGGGAGGGAGCCGCCGAAGTGCACTCTGACGACGTGACCCTGGCGATGGTGGGCGCATTCATGGGCGACAATGAATTGCTGAACATCGTGAGGATATTGCCCCATCATTTGCGGATGTAAAAGAATTGTTGGCAGTCCATTGATAATATTACTCTCGGCCGCCTGTCCAAGCGCCACTGTCTGCTGGATTGAAACAGGTTTGTTATTGATATCCCAGCATTGATCGATGCCCGGGTAAGCGATGCTTTGCAATCCTGTAAACAAAATGGCCAGCCCTATAAAAAAGCGCATAAATGTCTCCCGTATCAGTGTTTAACGAACCTGGATACGGGGTTAGCAATTAAGATACCAAAACAACTTCAGAAGCTATTTGGCCGGAGGCGTGTTTTGCAGAATCATTTTCATTAATTCCTTATGAGAAAGTTCGAAGGCATCGAGCTTTTCATGAAGAATGCGGATTTCCATTTCAGCTTTTAAATTGATCATGTAATCCGAGCGCGCTCGTCGTCGATCCTTTTCCTCTTGGCGATTTTGACTCATCATAATGATCGGAGCTTGCAGTGCGGCCAAGCAGGATAGAACCAGGTTCAACAGAATAAAAGGGTAGGGATCTGCCGCTTTGACGCCAAGATAAGCATTGATAGCTGTCCAGATGACGATAAAAGCACTAAAGCCTAAGATAAAGCGCCAACTACCGCCGAATTCGGCCACGGCATCCGCGACCTTTTGCCCAGTGGTGGCATCGGTATCGTCTTCGACTTCAAGAATTTTTTTGGTAAGAAAATGTTCGTCTTCGATGGCCTTGCGAACCAGATCATCCATCTTCTTTAGTTGAAGCTCTTCGTTCTCTAAGATATCGCGAATATCCATGGTCTGCCCCCATTAAACATCAATCGAATAGGATGCGATTGATGTTTAATGTAGAACCAAGGCGGCTTTTGGCCAAGGGCAAATTTGATGGTGGCGGTAATTTAAGCCGCACCGTCCACGATTTCCTGAAGAATATGTACCAGCTGACCGATGTTGCCGACTTGTCCGTTCATCTGATCTGCCGAGGCGGAAACTTCTTCCGCGACCGAGGCATTGGCTTGCGTAGAGGTGTCCAGCTCGGCCATGGCTTTGTTAATCTGTTGAATGCCGAGAGCCTGCTCATTGCTAGCCTCGGCGATTTCATTGTTAAGCACCGCAATCTTCTTAATCTCTTGAACGATGGATGACAGAACCACTTCGCTAGAGCCCGCCACTCTGGAACCGTTTTCCACCTGATTGACACTTTCTTTGATTAAAGAACTGATGTCTTTAGCGGCAACGGCACTGCGTTGGGCCAGCGAGCGCACGGCCTCTGCAACCACTGCGAAACCTTTTCCTTGTTCGCCTGCTCGGGCAGCTTCAACGGCGGCATTCAAAGCCAACAAATTTGTTTGAAAGGCAATGTCATCGATAACCGTGATGATTTCCTCGATGCGACGAGAACTGCTGGCAATTTCGTTCATGGCGGTGATGAGGGTCGTGATTTCTTTTTGTCCATTTTCCGCAACCGCGGTGCCATTTGCGGAAAGCTTGGCGGCTTCGCCGGCCCGTGTGGCATTTTGATTGACGATGCTGTTTAATTCTTCCACGGAAGCGACAATTTCTTCCAGGGCGCTTGCTGATTCCACCGCATTCGACGACACCTGATGGCTGGCTTGAGTCACTTGGCCGCCGCTTAAGGAAACAGAGTCAGAGGCTTCGTTCAAGCTGATGATGGCTTTATGCAGGGGCTTGGTCAGACTATTGATAAGAATAATCGAGGTGATCACCAAAAACACGACAGCAAAACACAACACTGTGACCGTGAACCACATGGCTTTGCGGGCGTCGGTATAGATAGTCTCTGCTTCGTTTTCAACGGATTTTAATTCGTGCAGTACGATTTCGTGCAAGTCGTTGATGGAACTGGAAATGTCCTGATAAAAATGTTTTGAGTCCGTGGCAAAGTGTCCCGTCTGCGCTTCCGCAAAAACATTCTCGTAAGTGGCTAGCACTTTTTTCCACTGGTCGCCGTTAAGCAAGTCCTCAACCTGAAGTTTTCCCTCCGAGGAAAGTTCGATAAGAGGGGAACGCAGATTCGCATAGATACGACTTTGCAGGTCTTGTAGTAAAGCGATTTGTGTCATCGAAAGAGGCGCCTTGGCACCTAGAATATTCGCGACATTCGCGCGCAAACGACCGGAATATTCTTTAGAGAGCTCCAACATATTAACGCCAAGCATGTGCATTTCCAGACCCTCTAAAACCGACAGTTTGGAAATTTTCACCTCGGAATCAATAAGTAAGCTCACGGCTTCCGTGTATTTCGCAATGACTTTGGCGACGGGTCCTTTTTCATCCGTCATTTGGCGAGCAGAAGAGTAAAGCTCTTTAAGGGCCTTAAGATCCGCAATATTTAAATTCTGTTTTTCTTGTGCTTCCACAAAAGAAACATAGTTCTTGTCTACCAGACTTCGTTGGTCTTGCAGTTCTTTGTCGGACAGATTGTGGCCCATGAACATGGCGGTTTTGCCTCGTTCCACCTGCATTTCGTGAATGAGCCGAGAGGTGATATTGAAGAAGGCCGCGCGAGCCACAATATCTTTGGCTTCTTGGGAACGTTTGATATTTCCGTGAAGATGAATTCCACCATACATTAGAGCTAAAACAAGAGACATAAATACCAGACCGGTAATCTTAACACGCAAACTTAAACGCACTTTTCTTCCTCCATAGTGAATGGAGTTGTTCGGCGTGTTCGCTAAAAAATTAAGAGTTCGAATCACTTTTTGCCGACACCAAGTTGAAATAGTGTTCTCTAGATCATAATAATGCATGGGGATCAATAAATAACCGTCTGCTCAGGGCTACGCCAAAGAGACGATGATTTTCCCGGCGGTGCCCGACGAGTTCAATGCACCTCCCGTTCAGCGCTGCCGGCATCTGCATCCGCGCTGGTCCCAGCCAAAGGGGATACTCGTTAAAATCGGACTCAGAGTGGATTGGTTTTAAGTCGAATCTAAAGAAAGGCGGTGAAAGAGGCTCTGCAGAGTGTGGGCAAAAGTTTCATTGTCCACGGTTTAAAAAGTGATCAAGGGGCTGCCAAGGGCGGAAAGCCCGCCTGGAGCGGTTTTTAGGACGATAGTCTGTCGAATATTATTGAATTTCATTTTGGTCATCTACTAGGATCAGACGGAAATGGAAAATCCAATTGTTTTAGAGTTGAAAAAAGTATTTGAGGATCGCGCCTTGCGAAATCCACGTTATTCAATGCGTGCGTTCTCGCGAGATTTGCAAGTGGACCCGTCTGTTCTTAGTAAAGTCATCCGGGGCAAACGAAGCGTCAGTGGGTCCATGATTCGTAAAATGGGTCGTTTATTGGGCCTGCCGGCAGATCAGGTGCAGTCTTTCCAAGAGAAGAACAAGCTTCACCAAAAGCGGATGCGTGACCTGGCTGCGGAAAAATCGAAGAAGTTTGTCAATATTCCTTTGGATCAATACGAGGTTATTGCCCATTGGATTCATCTGGCGATTCTAGAGTGTTTGAACTTAGCAGACTTTGATCACACACCGAAATACTTAGCGCAAAGACTGGGTGTCTCTGAATCGATGATATCTCTGGCTTTGGCACGCCTAAAAAATGTCGGTGTTCTGGATGTCACCGCTGAGGGAATGGTTCAATCTCAACCCATTAATACGTCGTCCTTGGGACCGGCCTACACGACGCAGGCCATGCGCAATCAGCAGCGGGAACTTTTGGAAAAAGCCATCTTCGCTTTAGAGGCCGTGCCCTTTGAACTGCGCAGTCAATCCTCTCTGACCATTGCCATTGAAAAAAGAAAACTGCCTGAGTTTATTGAAAGAATCCACAAGTTCCGTCGGGATATGAATGGCTTGATGATGAAAAAGAGCAAAAAGCCTGACGATATCTATTGTCTGTCGCTATCCCTGTTCCCCCTGACTGCCACGGAGGCCTTATGAAGAAGATATTCAGCACGTTTGTTTTTCTGTGTGCTTGGAGCGGGATAGCCTTGGCCCAGGACGCGACTCCGCAAGGCCAGGAAAGTTACGGGGGCAATGGAACCGTCGGGGAGTTTCGCCTGATCTCTTTGGATTTACAAAGACTGGTGGGATATCTTCCCGCAAGCACTCTTCCTTCTGCAACTTTCGCCGCTGACTTTATTGCCAAGGGCCCTTTTGTCGAGATTCAGGGACAGGACAAGGTTTATTTAGATGGCGTTGAAGTGGATGCAAAAAACTTTCCTTACAAACAGGTGCCTTTGATTGAGGTTTCTGTTTCCCGCTGGTCAGCTTTAACAACTTTTGCCAAATATCATCTGGTCTTGCACGAAATGCTGCCGATTCTAGGCTTCATAGATGACCATTATCAATATTCCATTCCGATCATGGGCGCCCTGTCTAAGAACGGTCTGAAGGAATTTTCTGTGATGGAAATCGCTCAGGGCAGTTTTCAAAAATGTGAAAAAGGGGATGTCGGTCGTTCCACTTTTCTGCTGATGAACTTCCGCCTAAAACGGGACAATGCGGAAGAAATGAAGGCCTTATACAAGTTAGCCTTAGACACCCAATGCGGGCTTGCCGTGCGGTATCTGATGGATGTCGCTTTTCCATTGCAGGATTTGAAGTACGAAGGGGTCTATTACGTGTGGTTGGTGATTCAGGAAGTTCTTCGCGCGACACCCGCAGCATTCGAGAAGAACATGGCCTTTTTCCAGGCGGTGAGGGATTCGGGATTTCCTATGCATGTCACAAGCGACATGCCCGAGATCGCCAGTGAGCCGGTAAGTTTAATTCACCAACTCGCGCAAATTCAGAATCCTGCTCTTTTCAAGCGGACCGTTCAGGTTTTTCAGATTTTGATCGACTCTTCTGAACCGCCGCAAGTGACGCGCGCAGATTTACAGAAGGCCCGCATGAATAAGAACCACGAATTGGCCGCTTTAATGCAAAAGTTCTTACGCTGATAAAGAGCGTGCGTCCTTAAGGTTCCAGGCCGTCAAGACAGGTCGGCGAATCAATGACCGCGCGCACGCCCAGACGTGCACTGGAGGATTGAATCCACGTGCGAATGGCGTTCAGGTTCTTACCCTTCGTGCCTAAAATTTTTCCCATCGCGCAGCGATCGACCACGATATGAAATACGGTGGTCTTTTCGTGAACCTTATAAGAGACGTGAAATTCAATATGTGAACCGATAAGGTGGGTGATCATGGCTTTCAACGTCGTCGCAATTTTTTCTACGTCTTGTTCGATATCCGTTTTCATAAACATATGAAGAAAACTCCTCTTCAACTATTTCTTAGACTCTAGCGTGGAAAGTCCTTGGGAGACAGAGAGGTTGGACTTCTTTGTGTGGGCAAGTTTTCTTAAGTCAGCAAACGATTCTACGGAAGTGTGTTGTGGGCGAGAGGGAATGACGTCCACGTGATAAAAAAGCCCGAAAGTGAATTTCGGGCTTGGTAAAATAGGCTCGGGGTCGAGGGACTTCGTTAGGAAGTCTTACTTTAAAAGCTCTATTGCTGTTTGATTGATCCAGTCAGTGTGAGCATCAACGCGTGTAAAGACAGACAGAATAAAGCAGTCTGGCGTGAGGGGGATCGGTAGCGAGTCGCCACGGCTGGCGACACCTAAAAGATGCAGCTGTCCATTGACATCAAGATAAGCCGGACCGCCTGAATCACCACTGCAAATACCACGACGTAAAGATTGATCTAGCATAATTTCCGTAGAGCCATTCCACGGCGCTTTTACTTTGAGTGTTGTCGTGCGCAACGTGCCGGCCCCTCTTTTAATTCCCCAAGCCCAGTTTAAACCGAAGCCGGCGACGACCACTTCCGTATTTTTTTGCACTCGGGAAAAGTCAGTCAATAGTGGTGCTGGTGCATAACCCGCCGGAAGGGTCCCTTCAAAACGGATCATCGCGATGTCATACATATCTTCGGATTTCATGGCGCCGTAAAGACTGTGGCGAATTTTTTTGCTCACAGGGCGAAGTTGCGAAGCCTGGGCATTTTTGAATTCCTGTCCGAAAAGTACGACCATTTTGTCAGAGGTGGGCTCAATACAGTGAGCGGCGGTCAGGACAAGGTTTGGCGCAATCAAGGTTCCGGTGCACAGAGCCTGAGCTTGTTCATCGTACAGACCAACTGTGGAACGGCTGATACGATTGTTGGCGGCCACTTTATCTCCGCCAATGACACCTTTTTGCTGACCACTCAGCTCCACTTGCGCCTGTTGCGCTGTTTCGGCGCAAGCAGAAAGCGTCAGAGCGATCGCGACGGTCAGAGAGATTTTTTTGAACATGAGAGACTCCTTCGTCAAAAGAACCGCTCTCATTTATCAAATTTTGAGGTGATAATAAGTCTTTTATTGGTGGGATGAAAACATTCTCTCGCCGAACAAAAAATTGACACTTTTGGGCTTGCGAAAACGAAATGACGGGGGCTACGGACGCGAAGGGCCTTTTTTAGAAGTTAAAGCCGTAACCCGCGCGAAGAATCATCTGCTTTGCAGACGAGGTGTTATTATCTGGAAACATCGCATAGTCCAACTGAATCGGGACAAAGTTATTGCGACTTAAATGATAATCCAACCCAACGGAAACCACGATGGTTTGATTCGTGGAAATTTTGCTAGTGTCCAAAACATTGCTGCTTTTATTCATCGCAAAAAGAAATCCCAATCCCGCAGCGGCATTGAACTCAAGTGTTTTCGTTTTAATAAAGCTGTAGCGGACCAAGGCTTCAACGCCCAGATAACCGATTTCTACCGAACAGTTAGTACTGCCCGTACAGGACGCGGATGAAGATGTTCCCGACGCTTGCAAAGATTCGTAGCCACCCAAAATGCGGGCACTGATATTTCCATCCAATTGCATTTGATAAAAGCCAGAAAAATTAAAACTAGAGCCCGACAAGGAAACGCTGGAAGCATTGGCCGGTTTTACACTCATGGTATTCATCGCGTAACCGCCGGTCAGTCCCCAAGCAGATTGTGACCGGGGAGCACGGCTGGCCGTTTGTGAAGCCTTTGCAGCGCGCGAAAGCTTTTCTAAAGAATAATCTTGAGTCATCGCGCCCTTGACGACAGCAGCGACGGCTTTGTTGTTCTTGACCTGTTTGATTTCCAAAAGAGCCCGCGCTTTGCCATCTGCATCACGAGCGCCAAGCTTTTCGCCGATTTGCACGGACTCACCTTCCAGATCTAAAAGGACGCGATCCTTTTTTATAACCACGGCACGAATGGCATAAGCTGGTGAAACAAAAGTTGATAATAGCAAAGCGGCGAGGATGATTTTCATAATTTTCCTATCGTCAGAATCAAAATGAAACTAAAGCCACTCGACCTGATCAAAGGGGTGCTTCGGTGACCAAAGTTCAGGCCGCTGGATTCTGGGCTTTAAATAATTTAAGCTCTCTAGACCAATGACGGAATTAACGGGGGATTGATCTTATGAAGTTTTTCGCTGCTTTATTCATTACTACAGCTTTGTCGGCGGGAGCTTTCGCTCAAAGTGTCACAGTCGATGTTATTTTAAATCCAATGGGAGATTTTAAGGCGAAGACCGGCGCGGTCACAGGCCAAGCCCTGATCAAAGGGGACGAAGTGTCGGCGGAAAACATTGTTGTCGATCTTCGCACATTAAAAACCGGCGTCGAACTTCGTGATAAACATACCCAGAAGCATCTCGATACCAGTGCTTTTCCTGAGGCGGTTTTAGTTTCCGCAACCGGCAAGGCCGGCAAGGGAAAAGGGAAAATTAAAATCAAGGGTGTCGAGAAAGATATTGAAGGCACTTACAAGGTGGAAGGCAAAACTTTGCAGGCCAACTTCAAGCTGACCTTGTCTGATTTCGGGATCACGGACATCAGTTACATGGGCGTGGGAGTCGAAGACGAGGTCACTCTTAACGTGGCTATTCCAGTAAAATAGCTTGCAGAGGATCGAGAGAGTAAAGGCGCAGTGGGCAGCGCCTTTATTCATTTTTAAAAGCGGTAAGTGGCTCCGATTTTCCAAAGAGTGCCTTCTTCAGAAAGAGGCCCTAATCCCTGGTACAAATCCCAATGTTGGAACAGGCGAATATTCAGATCCACCATCGGCATGAGGTTGTTATTTTGACCCGAGTCGACAGTTTGTCCCGATGCCGTGGGCCAGTCGGCATTCTTCACGAAAGCCAAAGCAGAAACACCGGCGTTGATTCTTCCGGAAAATTGGTAAAAGGCGCGCGGTGAAACACCCAGTACCGTGAAAGTCACTTTGCCTTCCGAATAGCTCAAAGAGTTATCACCGCCACCGTTAGCGCGACCCGTTCCGAAGAAGGCGCCAAAACTCCATCCCCAATGACCATAAGTCACTTCTTTTTGAAGGGTCAGAACCACGCCGTTGTAATTAGCGGTATCTGAAATACCACTGGCACCTTGCTGGACTTTTAATTTCTCATTCCATTGAAGGGCAGAAATATTTAATCCCCAGCCTTCTTGGGAAGGGGCGTTTTCCATGACGTCGTCTGACAGCAAAGGCGCTTCATTTCCAAGGGCCACATCTTGCGCGTAAGAGGTCGAAAGTAAGAAGCTGACGAATAAAAACAAGATCGACTTTTTCATAACTTCTCCTAATAAGAAACGTGAACCTGGCCCTGAAGTGCCCAGGCATCTTCTGAACCCGTTTGGTCTGCATAGACTTTTGCATTTGTGGCCATCGCTCGCAGTTCGAGTCGCGGCAGAGGGAATAACAAAGCACCCACACTCCATTTCATCACTTCGGGCGAAGAATTTTTAATGTCGTCCTTGCTGTGTTCAATGACCGACAAAATATTATATCCACGGCGAACATTCACCAGCGTCTCCACCAGGGCATAGGTTCCCAAGGTTGCGTCGCTGCCTGCAGATTTATTGGTGCGCTCCTTAAAGCCGGCTTCGGCCATAATCGCGGAAGCTTTTGAAAGTCCCTGACGTGTCGTGAACGCCAAAAGATTCCATTTGTTTTGTTCGCTTTCAGAACTTAAAAACGAACCTCCCACTTTGAACTTTTCATAAACCTGATACTCGCCGGTGACAGAAAAGCCCTTTTGTTTTTCAGCTTCGTCTTGCGCTCCGTTGCCGAAAAAAACATTCGCAGCCACGTCCCATTTGGGATAAGTGAAGTGCGCAATCACACCTTGGGATTGATCGAACTGACCTAAAGTGATCGCACGACGATTGACGGCCGTGTGATCGACATTGCGAAGCCCATAGGCTTTGTCCATTTGGCCGACGTACCACCACAGATTGTTGCTCTGTTTGTAACGAAGGTAGTACTCCTTCATGAACCACGTATTGGTTTTTCCATAGTAGGCTTCGACACCGGTGTAGGCGGGTGTGGTGACCACAGTGTATTTCTGTTTTTTATCAAAAAAGAAAGTCAGGTTCACATCATTTTGCATATTGATGAAGCGTTCGGAAGTCGCTTGTGAACCCGGATCCATCTTCAGCCATAAACCGCGGTATTTAAGGCCGGGGCGAATCCACCAAGGTAAGGGTTTTGAACCTAGAAATCCTGACATCGCGGCAATGTCTTCTTCTTCCATATTTTTTGGAAAGACATCGCGGGCGGTGATTTCCGTCGCATACAAGGCGCGCCCATAGTCGTTCAAGGCGCCTCCGCCCAGACCATTATAGTGGCAGGTAATGCAGGAAGAATAAGCGTAGCCGATAAAATCAGGATAGGCCTGTGCCTGCTTGCAGGTGAAAAGAAAAGCGAGAACGATGAATGTCGAGATAAAATTATAATGTTTCACAATGGGAAAATTCTATTGGACGCGAATTAGGAATCAATAAAAATCTCGCGGTGAAGGCACTGTGCGTTTGATCTCATTTTGGTACGCATTGATTTAACCTCAATTTGGTTTTTCCGATAAGAGTCCTTATATGGAAACGAAATCAACCGCCTTAGAACGACCCAAGACCGTGCAGATGGCCGCCGCCGTACTTATTTTGACTCCTGTTTTGGATATTCTCATGTATCAAAGAACAGGAAATCAGATTTTTAGTTGGGTGGGGTGGCTACTTATTTTTGGTGCCGGCGTCAGTTTGATGATTCGTCACAAGTCGGCATGGATGTTGGGAATTATTCTTTGTGGTTTGTTTGTTTTAAACACGGGATACGGTCTGATTCGTGATATGGAAAACGTGGATCCGGTGATTAGCACGGCCAAACTTTTGGACTGCCTTTTAGTTTTGTTTATTGTGGGAACCGTATCATATTTCTTTCGTTATCCCTATTTGGATCGGCGACAGAATTGGTTTGCTCCGACAGGGGACCGTTTTGCGATAGCGACCCCCGTGGTGCTAGATGGTCTTGAAACACAGACACTAGATCTTTCCTATACAGGTGCCCGCATCGTCGTGCCGCCGACGACTTCTTACAAGGCAGGAGATCAGCTTTCCTTACAGCTCACGGATATTAATGATATTCAATGCTCTGCAAAAGTGATCGATGTGAAAGCGGACCATGTTCGGGTTCATTTCGTCGGGGCTTCGCCATCGGACAAAGAAATGATTCGGCAGTGGCTGAATAGCCAAAATTTACAGAAAGTTTAGCTTTAAGCTTTCTTGAGACAGATTTTTAGGGCATAAGAGCGTTTTCATCCAAGGTAGAATCATGGCTAAAACAACGAAGAAAAAGTCCCATAAAGTTTCCAGTAAGTTGCCGCCGGTGGACCCGGCATCACCGCACGAAGTTCCCGTGGCTGTAAAACAGATTTTGGATAACGTGCGTCCCACGCCGATGATTGAAAACGGCCTGAGCAACGAAGAAAAAATTGAAAAAATCACGGCTAAGTTTGTCGACATCATGGAAACATTAGGTTTGGATCTATCCGATGACAGTCTTCGGGAAACGCCTCGCCGTGTTGCCAAGATGTACGTCAACGAAGTCTTTAGCGGTTTGGATCCTAAAAAGTTTCCGAAGATGACGGTGATTGAAAATAAAATGAACTATGATCAGATGATCGTAGTGCAGAATATTAGCTGTCTTTCGTTCTGTGAACATCACTTTCTGCCGATCGATGGTTTTGCGACGGTGGCTTACATCCCCAATAAGAAGGTGATTGGTTTGTCTAAGATTAACCGCATTGTCCAATATTTTGGACGACGCCCGCAAGTGCAAGAACGACTGACGAAACAGATCGCTGATTGTCTTCAGTACATTCTGGGAACAGAGCACGTAGCGGTACACATCAGTGCCAAGCACTATTGTGTCGTGATGAGGGGAATTGAAGACACGGGAAGTACGACCTCCACGGCGGACCTTCGCGGGCATTTTAAAACCCGCATGGAAACGCGGGAAGAATTCCTGCAGCACTGCCGAACTAAATAAAGCTTAAGAAATTAGAAATAAAAAAGGCAGAAAGAATACTTTCTGCCTTTTTTATTTTACCGTGTGGGCGGCTTGGGAATTAAATCGCGGACTGTAAAAGCTCGCGTGAATTCTTAGACAAGGTTTCAACAGCGACCATGCGTTTAATCTGCTTCATCGCTTTTTCCTTCATAACAGGGTCCAGTTTTTTCACAAAGTTGAAGGCCGCACAAAGGCGTGCTGCGACTTGCGGATTTTTTGCATCGATCTCAAGAATTTTGTCAGCATAGAATTCGTAAGCCTCTGTCTTCGGATCATTGAAACGCACGATATTGGCGCCAAAGGCCCGCAACAACGAATACACATTGTTGGGGTTGGTAATGTTAAAGGCCGGATGCTTGGTTAAGGCCTTTACATCCTCGAGCGTCTGCGGGCGTGTTGTTGTCGCCTGTGCCGTGAACCATTTATTAATGACCACTGAATCATCCTTCCAGTTGTTGTAGAAGTCATTCAGGGCTTTTTCACGCAAGTCGGATTCGGTGTCTGCCAAGATCGTCAACGCCGTCATCCGATCGGTCATATTTTGCGCTTCCCAGTATTGTTTGTTCACCAAAGCCAGAATCTCGGGGTCGTGCAATTCGGCCAAATAGGTCAGGGCCTGGTTCTTCAAGGCGCGATGCCCGAAAACCTTCGGATCGTGGCTCTTCGGATCTAGACCGTGGTATTTGTGATAGATGTCGAGAAGCTGTGTGCGATTTTCACGTGCAATAGCCGTTCGCAAAGCCGTGCGCGCACTGTGGAAAGCTTCCGCATCCAAAACCTCTTCTTCCTGTGCCAAAATCGCATGGCTGGGCAGTTGAAGCATTTTTGCCTTAAAACTAGGATCCATATCCGCGTCCTGCAAAGTCGCGCTGATTGCATTCAAATAGCGAACATCGATATTCAGCGGAGCTCCTTCGCGATGACGGGCAATCAAAGTGTGCAGAAGACTCAAGCCCAACTTTTGCGCCATTTCTCGGCGATTGAAAGAGTCCGTATCCTTTTCCATTAAGAAGTAGAGGTCGTCTTCGGAAGCGGCCCAGCGCAGATGCACGGGCGCTGAAAATTCGCGAAGGATTGAAAGAACCGGACGTTCTTTAAGCCCCTTAAAGACGAAAGTCTCTTTGTGCTCTTTCAATTCAAGCAAAGTTTTCCCGTCTGTATTCACTTGGACTTTTTCACAGTTTAAGGAAAGCTCTTTCCCGTTTTTATCCAAAAGCCCCATCAACAAGGGAATATGAAAAGGCTCTTTGTGCGGTTGGTGGGGTGTCGCGGGACAGGACTGCTCAAGCGTCAAAGTGTATTCGCCTTGGGCCGCATCGAAAGCCTCGTGCACTTGCACGACGGGGGTGCCGGCCTGGTTGTACCAGCGTTTAAACAACGCAAAGTCTTTACCGTTGGGTTCCGAGATCGCCGCAGCGAAATCTTCAGTGGTCACAGCTTGTCCATCATGGCGTTTAAAGTACTCATCCATGCCTTTGCGGAAACCTTTGCGTCCCACAATGGTTTGCATCATGCGAATTACTTCCGACCCTTTTTCATAGATCGTCATCGTAAAGAAGTTATCCACGGCCATGCAGGACTCGGGACGAACCGGGTGAGCATTCGGTCCGGCGTCTTCGGCAAACTGACCCGCGCGCAGAGCATCGACATCTTCAATTCTCTGCACACCTCGATCAGTCATATCCGCCGAAAATTCCTGATCACGGAAAACCGTCAAACCTTCTTTCAACGAAAGTTGGAACCAATCGCGCAAAGTCACGCGATTGCCGGTCCAATTGTGGAAGTATTCGTGGGCGACGACGGACTCGATGCTATGGAAGTCGACGTCGGTGGCAGAGTTGGCATCAGCCAGTACCAATCTGGAATTGAAAATATTCAAGCCTTTGTTTTCCATGGCGCCGGCATTGAAATCATCGATGGCCACGATCATGTAGTCATTCAGATCGTATTCCAGACCAAAAGTTTCTTCATCCCACTTCATGGATTTTTTCAAAGATTCCATCGCATGCCAGCAACGCTCTTGTTTGCCATGGGCTGCATACACTTCCAAATTCACCTTGCGACCTGAAGCCGTGGTGAAAGTGTCACGAATCACGCCCAAGTCACCAGCAACCAAAGCGAATAAGTAGCAAGGCTTTTTATGTGGATCGCGCCAGTAGGCTTTATGGCGCCCATTCCCCAAATCCTCAATTTTGATGCGATCGCCATTGGAAAGCAGGACTGGGTACTTCTTTTTATCGGCCTCAATCGTCACGGAATAAGAGGTCATGACATCGGGACGGTCCAGGAAATAGGTGATTTTTCTGAAGCCTTGGGCTTCACACTGGGTGCAGAAAATCCCATTCGACTTGTAAAGGCCTTCCAGGGAGGTGTTATTTTGGGGTTGCAACTCAGTCTCAATTTCCAGTTCGAATTGAGCGGGCGTGGATGGGATGATCATTTCCTCATCGGTCACCTGATATTGATCAGCTTGTAAAAGTGTTCCGTCAATTTTTACGGACACCAGCTTCAGCTCAACGCCATTTAAACGAAGTTCGGCGCTGTCCGCCGTTCTTTTCATCTTACTTTTCGCGATAACTCGACAAAAGTCTTCATTGATGACGAAGTCGAGGTTTATTGAATCCACAGAAAAAGCGGGTCCTTTGTAGTCTTTGAGATAAATTTTTTCTTGTTTCATAAGCCCTCGATTCAGATAATAGAGACGATGAGTTTGTTAATCACTTCTATCACAATAAACACCCCGCATCTACAAGACATGCTGGGTTTCTATGGAATAATAGGCTTTCAATTTACAGCGTCAAAAGTTGATAAGGGAAGTGAAGTGCATCGAGCCGTTCACAACGGTGTCGAGTTTTCTTTGTATTCCATCAAAAACGCTGAGAAGTCTCAGATTCCCAGTTTGCAACTGGGTTTTAAAATTACAGATTTAGAACGTATCGTCGGTGAACTGATGACGATTCCAGGAAGCATGTGCATTTTGGACCCGACCGACATGCCAGACGGGAAAAAGGCCATCGTGCTAGATCCCGATGGGCATTCCATCGAGTTGTGCGAACACTGATTCACGGTGATTTACTAAATAAAAAAGGGACCAACAAGGGTCCCTTTTTTTATTAGCTGTGTTTGTACATGCGATCTTCGAAAGCAGCCAAGGCGGCCTTGGCCCCTTCGCCCATTGCGATCACAATTTGTTTGTAAGGCGTCGTAGTCACGTCACCGGCGGCATAAATGCCCGGTTCAGAAGTTCGACCTTTTTCGTCGATAACAATTTCGCCAAATTTGCTTAAGTTCACCGTGTCTTTCAAGAATTGACTGTTGGGCACTAAGCCAATCTGCACGAAGATGCCATCAATATCAATCTTCTCGGTTTTATCCAGAGTGCGATCGACATATTCAAGTTGCGTGACTTTCTGACCATCGCCAAGCACTTTTTGCGTCTTCGCGCTGGTGATGATAGAGGCATTCGGCAAAGACTTTAATTTATCCACCAAAATTTTATCCGCTTTAAGCTGGTCATTGTATTCAAAGACCACCACTTCGCGCACGATGCCCGCAAGGTCAATCGCGGCCTCGACACCAGAATTACCGCCACCAATGACGGCCACTTTTTTACCCTTGTAGAAGGGGCCATCACAGTGCGGGCAGTAAGCCACGCCGCGACCCAGATAATCTTTTTCGCCTTCCACATTCAGCTCACGCCACTTTGCGCCTGTGGTTACGATCACGGCATCCGCCGTCAGATGTTCGCCACTTTCCAGTTCGATGGCTTTCACGCCATCCTTGCTGTGAATTTTCTTAACCCGGCGGTTTTCAAAAAGTTTAACCGGATAGCTTGCCAGATGCTGATTGAGTTGCGCCGCCAATTGCGGGCCTTCCGTGTAAACCACCGAAATCAGATTCTCAATACCCTTCGTTTCCTGCACCTGACCGCCGATTTTTTCGGTGATCATCGCGACACTCAAACCTTTACGAACGGTGTAAATCGCAGCGGAAACTCCCGCCGGTCCACCGCCGATCACCAGCGTATCGAAATGTCCCAGATTCTTATTTATGGGATCTTCGCTGGGAGCAGATTCATCCACACCGAAAGTGTTCTCAAGCTTCGTTAATAAATCCAAAAGCTGGATGCGGCCGGAATGGAACATTTTTGCATTGGCCACCAGACTGGGCACCCCTTGGATACCCAGCGCCTGCACATCGTCTTGAACATAACCGCCATCGATAATTTCGTGGCGTAGGCTGCCGTGAACCAGCGCAAACTGATTCAAAGCCTGAACGACATCCGGGCAGTTCTCGCAGGTTAAGGAGATATAAGACTGAACCGTGATATTCTTTTTTAAACGCTTCACACGGCTGGCAATCAGGCTGTCTAAGGCCTTGCCTTTGCCATCCGTATTAAGGATCGCGAGGATCAACGAGGTGAATTCATGACCGCCTGGAATTCCTTTGAAGACAATTCCTGTATGTTTGCCTTTATAGGCAATATGAAATTGCGGCATTGGTGAACTGCTGCCACTGTTGCGAACAACAATTTTGTCAGAGGTGCTGGCCACCTCATTCAACATTTCCAGCAGATCTTTGTTGTCATCGTGAGAGCTGTTTTCGACGACAAGCTCGACCGTGTTTTCCAGAGCTGCGAAGACAGATTTAAGTTGTTCTAAGAGGGAAGAATCTAACATGACAACCTCCAAAAGTGCTTTTATAAATGCCAACTTTATTGTGGCGCTGTCGACGCCTTGAATTTGGCACTTATAAAAACACTTTTCCGTTCAAGAGTGTACCGGGTGGAAAAGTGCCCCCGCTGTTGCCAGCGGGGAATGTGAAAAAAAACAAACTAGATTTTACCAACAAGATCCAAACCAGGTTTCAAAGTTGATTTACCTGGAGTCCATTTAGCTGGGCAAACTTCGCCTGGGTTCGCAGCGATGTATTGCGCCGCTTGAACTTTGCGGTACAACTCATCAGCATTACGGCCGATACCGTTGTCTTGAACTTCCGCAAGAACGATTTTGCCGGCAGGGTTCACAAGGAATGTTCCGCGGTAAGCAAGACCTTCTTCTTCAATGTGCACGCCAAAAGCGCGAGTCAATTGGAATGTCGGGTCTGCCAACATCGGGTATTTGATTTTTTTAATCGTCTCAGAAGCATCATGCCATGCTTTGTGAGTGAAGTGTGTGTCGGTAGAAATGCCGTACACTTCCACGCCCAATTTTTGGAAATCAGCGTATTTATCAGCCATGTCACCCAATTCAGTCGGGCAGACGAATGTGAAATCCGCAGGGTAGAAGAAGAAGATCGACCATTTCCCTTTAAGATCGTTGTGAGTCACAGTTTTGAAATCATTGTTGTGATAAGCTTGAACTTTGAATTCAGGCACTTGCGTGTTGATAAGAGTAAGCATTTATTCTCCTTCGAATAAAAGGTTTGGTTAATTGCGGCCCGTGAGCCTAAAAACTCTGAGGTTCACTAGCAACTTCTGTTAGCAAACATCTTTCGTTGATAAGAATAGAGGATCAACTCATTTTAGGAAAATCGATTATAAATATCTATTGATAGATTTTCTCTATCTTGATAGAATGCCTCATAAAGGGGCATTTTTATGACGCCAAAAGTGAACTTTTCTTTGACGCAGCTGGAATACGTTATGGCCGTGCATAAATACGGGCATTTTGCGAAGGCCGCAGAGGCTTGTTTCGTCACGCAACCCACTCTGAGCATGCAGATTCAGAAACTAGAGGATGACTTAGGAGTGGTGATCTTTGATCGCTCTAAGAAACCGGTGCTTCTGACACAGATGGGTAAAAAGCTGATCTCGCAAATGCAAACGGTCCTGTTTGAGGCCAGAAAAATTGAAAGTCTGATCCAGCAAGAACAAAAGGGCGCCAAGCAGGGAAGTTTGGTGGTTGGTGTCATTCCTACCGTGGCGCCTTATCTGCTGCCGCGCTTGTTACCGGTGTGTGAAGAGCTGTTTCCCGATGTCGAGCTGAATATCAAAGAACTGCAAACGGATCAGATTCTCGATGCGTTGAACGCTGATGAAATCGATGTCGGCATTTTAGCGACGCCGACGCAAATGGCGAAGATGTTTGAGTACCCTCTGTACTACGAGCCGTTTTCTGTTTTGTGCGACAAAAATCACGAGTACGCGCAAATGAAAAAGATCAAATATCAAAGCCTAAGCATGGAAGATATTTGGCTTTTGGAAGAAGGGCACTGTCTGCGCAATCAGGTTCTGGATATTTGCTCGGTTCGAAAAAGCAAGGGCGTGGGTCGCCGCTACAAATTTGAAAGCGGAAGTTTAGAGACCTTGAAAAACCTCGTCGATCTGTACGGTGGATATACCCTGTTGCCTTATCTGGCGGCTGAGCATATCGGACAGCGCAGTCATCTGGTGCAATTTGAACGTCCTATTCCAGCTCGCGAAATCGGTCTTGTGTATCGGCGCGAACACTATAAGAATGAATTGATCGAAGTCTTGGGTGAGGCCATCTTGAAATGTATTCCGGAAGAACTTCGTAAGATTCGCCCAAAGGACCTCGACGTTCTGCCGATCACCTAAAGCCAGTTTCTTGGAGGAAAGAAAGCCTATGAAAGAAAAAAGGCCCATTGAAAACAGGGACGATATCCAACTTTTAGTCGACGAATTCTATGCAAAGGTTCGGCAGGATCCCTATATTGGTCCCGTTTTTACCGAGATTGCGCAGGTGGATTGGGATGAGCATTTGCCGAAGCTTTATGATTTTTGGGCGGACTTGCTCTTAGGCGACGACACTTATCGCGGTCGTCCTTTTCCGCCACATATCAAATTGAACTTACAGCAAGGACACTTTGAGCAATGGCTGCGTCTGTTTACGCAAACGGTGGACGAAAACTTTGTCGGTCTGAAAGCGGCAGAGGCGAAGTCTCGCGCCCTGCGCATAGCGCGCAATTTTATGATGAATCTGAGTTTGTTGGATTAGGTGATATGTCAAGCCACCGCCACGGTGGCGGCGCACTGTCCCCGTTGAACGCGGGCCGCCTTTGATCTTTCTTTGCAAAGTTACAGCTGCGATCTTATGTTTTTAATCATCGCGCCCATCTTGGGATTTCCGAATAAAAACATTTTTCCTATTCTTTAAGGATCGGAGGCGCATGATGAAACTCACGGTCACTTTTCATTCTCAAGGACGTCTTTTGGAAGGTTCTTTGTATTTGCCCCAAAATCCCAGCGAGCATTTGGTGGGATTGCTCTTTGAAGGCTCAATGACGGGCGCAACCCGGCAACTTACGCAGCACATCGCCCGGGAAGTTAGTGAAGAAGGTTTTGCCTGTCTGGTGATGGATCACAGCTATTACTCTGAAGACGAAGGGGCGGCGCAATCTTGGGAGTCCCCTTCAAAAAGAACCGAAGACATTCATGCGGCCTTAAGTTTTTTACAAAGACATAGCACCGTCAATCCGGAAAAGATCATTGGCGTAGGGGTCAGTGTGGGCGCGGAATATCTGGCACAAGTCTGTCGCGAATCGAACGTCTGCAAAGGGCTGATTTTGATTCAAGGGCCCTTTGACGACGCTCAAAATAAAGCCCAGGACTTGGATATTCCGATGGTCGTGGTTGATGAAACTCATCTGGATTCGGCGATCGACGAAACTGTGATGTGGGCCCGCACTCTTTTTAACGGCAGTTTCGCGGACAGTCCCCAGGCCCCGCTGGTGGATTGGAGCCTGGCTGATAAATAATCAAGGCCATTGGATTTTCACTGAGTTTTCGACTTTGTTTTTGAAGCCGCGAATATCCACGGTGACGGTTCTCTTTTTCCAGTCGATGCGAGCCAGCCCAAAATTTTCTTTGCTATAAACGGGCCCCACATAGTGCGTATCCGCATCAGCATAGTTATTGGCTCGGTTGATCGAGCTGGAAGTGATTTCATAAAGGGCGCCATAGTTTTTAAGATTCATTTTCGCAATCGAAGCAATATGGCGATCACCGCTAAGTAAAATAACGTTTTTGGCTTTGGTGGATTTTAATAAATCAAAAAAGCGCTGTCGTTCTTTGGGGAAGTTCCCCCATTTTTCATATTTAGGATCTTTCGCGATCAGTTGAATGCTGGAAACGATAAAGCGAACGGAGGCGGGACGCTTTAGTTGCGCCTCTAGCCACTGCCACTGCGCTTCGCCTAGAATCGTGCCCTCGTCTTGCGGAAGATAGTCTTGGGCTTTACCCTCGTTGCCGGGACTTTCTTTAAGGGGACTTCTAAAATAGCGCGTGTCTAGCATAATGACTTGGACGGACTTGTTCTTTGGTCCGATGATTTTTGCGTGATAGACGCCTTGCTGCTCCGGAGGAAGACTGTTTTTCACATAAGCCCAATAATTCAAAAAGTCTTTGCGAGCCTGATCTTTGCCCTTGAAGTCGGCGCCGCCATCCCGCTGTCCGAAATCATGATCATCCCAGGTGGCCATGAATGGAACTTCTTTGCGGATCGCCAGATATTCGGGGATCTGGTCCATCTTACGGTATTGTTCGGCAATGGGTTGCTGAGTCGGATGACTGGCATAGACGTTGTCACCCATAAAAAGAAAAAGATCCGGTTGCGCTTCGCGAATGTCCTGCCATAGCGGCTCGGGCTGGTCTTGATTGGCGCAGGAACCGAAGGCAATCCGCTGCAAAGGTTTTTCCAGCGCGAGGTCCTGATAAGAAATGGCCGAGACATAAGTTGAAACGGGGGCCTTTGCGCCCAGAGTTGACGAAGATGGCGTGTGCGAACATCCGACGAAAAAAAGCGAAAGCAACAAAAGTTTTTTCATTCGACCTCTCTGAATCTGAAGGCCCTATTTCAAGCGAGGTTGGCGTTGGGGTCAAAGCTTTTGTCTCAGTTTAGAACACGGCACAAGGCTTGTATTAGAAAACAGGCATGAGAAAACACCTGCCATTATTTTCAAGAAGAGCGGCTTTCTGGTTCCTGGGACTTGCACTCGTGGTCGCGAGCGTCCTGTTAATCGGAACTGACAATGATGATCCCAAAGTGAGACAGGCGCAGAACGTCGCCCCGGTGCTCAGAGTCGGCACGTCTCACAATCTGGCTTTGCATTGGAAGAAGGCGAAAAGTTGGGCCGACTATCTTGATAGTCAAACGCACCGATTGTTAGAAGCGTCTTCAATGAGTTTCTGGGAGCGATGGCGCAAAGATATCAATCTATCGCGCATGCGCTACATGTACTCGGAAGCCACGTTAGCGCATATCGAATCGATGACTCATCTTTTTCAGGTGCGCAAAGCGGCGGGGGGCTTTAAGAACCTTCGCGAGTTTGATTTTCAAAACATGGTTCGAAAAAGTGACTACCTGCTGTCTTTGCATATGACGAAAGAATGCCTGGGTTGGTCCACACGTAAAGATGTCCCCGAGGTTCTGAAGGCTTATCATTTAGAAAGATCCCAGTTTAAAGATGCTGACAACCCCAAATATGGGCGCGTGCCTTTGAGTGATCTATGATCGGATTGTTGCTGTGGTGGTTTTCCTGGGCGTTTGCGCAAAACTGCGAGAGCACGAATCATCAGTTTCGTGACTTTAAAAGTATTGTGCAAACTCAAATGTATTCACAGCAAGTTGCGGAAAAGCTCACAGCGGCCGGCTGGACGTGTGATTCTCGCACGCAAGAAGTGCGCGGAACCCGCTGCCGAGGTGCGATCCCGGGTTATCCTCAAAAAGTAAATATTTATATTCCCCGAAGTTTGCAGCAAGCGGCCCTCAGCGTGAATTTGCATTTTCATGGCTATAATTTGGATCGTCCTCAGGATATTCAAAGACATTTCAATATGAAAAATGGCGACGGAGATTACGGCGCTTTTTTAGCCCGTTCGCAAGCTTCCAGTTTATTGGTGATCCCGGAAAGCACCGGTAACGGTAAAGACTACAGCTCGTTCTTGGGGTCGGCCAAGCAAGTGAATGAGTTTCTGGCAAAAATCGCCAAAGTTTCAGGGACAGAAAATCAGAAATGGTCAATGTCTGGACACAGTGGGGCTGGAAAAGTGATCAATCAGATATTGTCGGATCGCCGCTCTTTGCGGCCGGGGCTCAATTCGATCGCGTTGTTTGACGCCCTTTACGGACCGCACGAAAATATTCAGAAGTGGGTTCGTGAAAACAGAGCCGCGAAGAAGAAGTTCATTCTTTTTGATTCTTACATCAGCGGTCTTTATCCTGACGGCAAAGCTCTTGCTAATGATACTTGGTCGAAGGAGTACAAAAGGATCTTAGGTGGAAAGACAATCACGGTGAATCAAGAGATTTCCGAAGATGTCACCTATCTTGACCTTTACAAAGAGCGCCATCTTGACGTGATGTCTCGCCATATGGCGATTATGAAAAACGGTAGAATGGATGCTTTCTTAAGGGCGGCAGGGGCCCTTTAAAAAGAAAAAGGGAGCGGTTTTTGGCTCCCTTTTTTATCTTGAGTTTTCAACTCGCTTTATTTGCGTTCGCTCAAAGGAACAACTTTACGTTGTTCGTGGCCCACGTACTCGGACAATGGACGGATGATACGATTGTCAGCGGCTTGCTCCATGATATGCGCAGACCAGCCGGTCGTACGAGCCATCACGAAGATCGGCGTAAAGAAGTCGATCTCAAAGCCCATCATGTAGTAAGCAGGACCCGCGGGGAAATCCAAGTTAGGATAGATTTTCTTTTTCTCTACCATCACTTTTTCCAAGGCCGTGTACATCTGCATCCATTTTTGTTCGCCAGTCACGTCCGCCATCACTTGTGCGTATTTCTTCATTGTTGGTACGCGCGAGTCGCCAGAGCGGTATACACGGTGACCGAAGCCCATGACTTTTTTCTTTTGAGCCAAAGCATCCAACATCCATTGTTCCGCTTTAGCAGGATCCGCGATCTCTTTCATCATGTGCATAACCATTTCGTTAGCACCACCGTGCAAAGGACCTTTCAAGGCGCCGATGCCTGCGACTGTCGCAGAGTAGATGTCAGATTGAGTTGAAGTCACAACACGCGCCGTGAAAGTCGAAGCGTTGAAGCTGTGCTCAGCGTAAAGAATCAAAGAAACGTCGAAAGCTTTTACGACTTCTTTTTGTGGCACTTTACCAAAGCACATGTGGAAGAAGTTTTCGGCAATCGTCAAGTCCGCTTTCGGAGGAATAAAATCCAAACCTTTTTTGAAACGGTAGTCTGCGGCCACCATCGTTGGAATTTTAGCTAACAACTGGATCGCTTTATCCATGTTTGTCGCAGGGCTCGCATCCCAGATACGAGCATCTTCAGTTCCCAAGAAAGAAACTGCAGTGCGGATGGAATCCATCGGATGACATTTTTGTGGAAGGGCTTTGATCACGTTCAACAAAGTTGTTGAGATCTCGCGGTAGCCGCGCTCTTTTTTCGTGAAGTCAGCAAGTTGAGAAGCCGTCGGCAACTCGTTGTTGTAAAGAAGATAAGCCACTTCTTCGAATGAGCAGTTTTCCGCCAAGTCTTGAACTGGGTAACCACGGTAGATCAAAGAGTTGGTGTGCGGGTTTACTTTAGATACTTTGGAAGTATCCATAACCACGCCTTCAAGGCCCTTTTTCACATTCATTTTATCCGGTTCTGGAACGTAATCTGGATTGATATATTCAGCCATTTTTCCTCCGCAAGAAGGCGTCGGCATTTGTTTAAAAATGCGGCGCATAATATGTCGTTAAAGCAATGGCTCAAGCTAGCTCGGGGTTCTGCGTGGGTCAACCACTGCGAAACAATGAACCCCGCCTTTGCCAGCCGCGGCGAGGGGAGAGCCCTTGAGGAAGACCTCTTGACGTGACTGCCCAGCGTCTGAAGACTGAAAGACATGGAAATATCATTCGCTCTTCTTCCGGCTCTTTTGCATGTTTATTTTTTTATCTTAGAAAGTCTGCTGTGGGGGCGGCCGCGCAT
Source organism: Bdellovibrio sp. ArHS (assembly GCF_000786105.1). Taxonomy (NCBI): domain Bacteria; kingdom Pseudomonadati; phylum Bdellovibrionota; class Bdellovibrionia; order Bdellovibrionales; family Pseudobdellovibrionaceae; genus Bdellovibrio; species Bdellovibrio sp. ArHS. Next base: position 9,056 of record NZ_JTEV01000022.1, on the reverse strand, counting down.
CAACCGCATTTTCGGTGTGAAGCCGCAGGATGTGGCGGCAACAAAAAATCTGGCGTTCAATCAGGGATTTTACAATCTCTTCTTGTCCATTGCGATTTTTACGGGATTGCACTTTAGAACGGGCGAGATGACTTACGCAATGGGTACGACACTTATTATCTACGCACTTCTTTCCATTTGTGGCGCCGGTTTAGTTCTGCTTTTTTCAAATCCGCGAAAAATGTGGCGAGGGGCGCTGATTCAACTCGTTCCCGCCGCCATCGCCCTCTTTCCTTACCTGAAAAGCTAAAATAGACAGAAATAGAACAGTGTTATGCAGTTTTGACGTCTTTTAGAACAGTGTTTTTTCCTGAATAATAAAGGCATGAGTAAAAGAACACGTTCTTTCAGTCGAAGGTCTTTGCTGATCGGTGCGGGAGGCGCATTGACAGCACTCGGCCTTGGGAGATTGCAAATGCCTGATCAATTAAAAACTCTTTTGAATCTGACCGCGAAACAAGGTGCGGAAAAAATGCCCGTGCTGTTTATCGGCCACGGCAATCCCATGAATGCGATTCAGGAAAATCCATTCACGCAAAGTCTGGCTCAGCTGGGCTCAGACATCGCCGTACCCAAAGCGATCTTAGTGATTTCCGCGCACTGGTTGAGCGCGGGGACCTGGGTCACGCGGATGGAAAAACCTCGCACCATTCATGACTTCTATGGATTTCCCCAAGAACTATTTGACATGCAATATCCAGCGCCGGGAAATCCAGAGCTGGCAAAACAAATTCAGGAGCTTGCAAGGACACCGAAAATTCACGGCGATGACAGTGCCTGGGGACTTGATCACGGCACCTGGGCAGTTCTTCGTAATATGTACCCTAAAGCCGACATTCCCGTCCTGCAATTAAGTATCGATATGTCAGAGCCTGGCTCTTTTCACTTCGAGTTGGGGCAGACTCTAAAAAAATTAAGAGAACAAGGCGTCTTGATCGTCGGCAGTGGCAATATTGTGCACAATCTTCGTCGCGCCAATTGGGACAAACCCTTGCAAGGGGAAGACTGGGCGATTGAATTTGACGAGTGGGTAAAAGCAAAACTGCTGGCTCGCGACTTCAAAGCTTTGACCGACGACTTCGCGAAAAACATAGCGGGACGTTTAAGTGTTCCAACCCCAGATCACTATTGGCCCATGCTTTACGTCTTAGGAGCCGCGGATGAAAAGGATGAACTGGCATTCCAGTTTGAAGGTTATGATATGGGTTCTATTTCTATGCGCGGTTTTAGCTTTGGGAAGAAAGGTTGAAATGACGAACGAATCAAAATTGCAGGCCATTTTCATTCCGGCGCAAAAGACAGGGGCGGAAAAATTCCCGGTGATCGTCGCTTTACATGGTGTTGGTTCCAATGAACGGGATCTCGCCGAGCCGGGTCTTGTCCATGGGATTATTGCTGTGGGTGGCAGAACTTTGCAGGAGACTTCGGCCAGCGTCACCACGGCTTTAAAGACGACAACACCGAAAGTTCTTTTGCTGCATGGAATGCAAGACAACAAACTTCCGTTATTTCATGCCCAGGCCAGCGCGGATACTTTGCAAAAGGCCGGTTTCGATTTTAGCTTTAAAACTTACCAAGCCGGACATGAGATCACTTCTGACATGAAGAGTGACATGCAAGCCTGGCTTAAAGATAACTTTTAAAAAGGCGGCGCAATGGATTCGTGGAGTCTTCATGGAAAAACAGCCCTAGTGTGCGGAGCTTCAAGCGGCATTGGCAAGGCGACCGCTCTGCTTTTGGCGGAACGTGGTGCAAGAATCATCGCCCTGGCCCGCACTGAAGAAAAATTGCAAACGCTGATGGCGGAACTTTTAGGCGAGGGTCATCAGTACTACGTCGTGGATCTTGCGAACACGGAAGAACTAACGACTTTTTTACCTGAATTGAAAAAAGAAAACATTCAGATTTTAATTAACAATGCTGGCGGCCCGAAAGCGGGTCTCTTGCATGAAGCGCAGGTTGATGAATTTACCGCGCCCATGAAAGCGCACCTCTATGCGGCTCATCTTTTAGTGCAGACGGTTTTGCCAGCGATGAAGGCGTCCCACTACGGGCGTATCCTGAATGTCATTTCGACGTCTGTGAAAAATCCGCTGCCGAATTTAGGGGTGTCAAACACGGTGCGGGGAGCGATGGCAAGTTGGTCAAAAACCTTGGCGGCAGAACTAGCGCCCTTTGCGATCACTGTGAATAATGTTTTACCGGGTTATATTAAAACGGATCGTCTGACGTCTTTGCTGGAATCTGCGGCGAAAAATTCTCAAACGAGTTTAAAACAAGTCGAGGAAAGTTGGGAAAAAACGGTGCCCCTGGGGCGTATTGGCGAGCCGAAAGAAATGGCGGAAGCCATCGCGTTTTTGGCCAGCCCTGCCGCCTCCTATATTACAGGTATCAATCTTCCTGTGGATGGCGGCAGAACTCCGTCTTTATAAGATTATTTAATACGGCAGCGCTCGATACCTACTGTAACGACGTCGCTTTTATTTAAGACACCTTTTTTAAAGGCGGCCGCCACGGCTTCATCGATCATCAACGAATCGCCACCCTTATACTCGGGGAAAGTCATGTTGGCGTCGTCCATCTTTTTAACGAAGTGAGGTGAAAGAGCACTTTCTGAAACGACAGAAACCAAAGCCCGTTGTTGTTTTTTGGAAAGAGCCAAAATATCTCGAGCCGCCGTGAAATCCAGCTCGTCGCCTCCGGCTTCACGCTCAATGCTGAGCTCCGCATGGAACACACCCGCTGCGTCGCCATCTTCAATCGCACAGAGCTTCACGGTCATACCCGCTAAAGTCGTGTCGCTGCACTTTGCGAGTTCTAAACGAGTTTCCTGCTGAATTTCGGTGGCGTTCAGGGTGATGGCTTTCTCGATCGGCATCAATCCGCCAGATGTGGCCGTCGTCATATTCACCGAACACTCCATTGAAAGAGCCAACGCCTGGCCGCTGAATCCGAACAGAAGTGCTGTTGTTGCAATTGACAAAACTCTTTTAGCATTGATCATAAGTTCTCCCTTATATGTGCATCGGAAGCTAGCTACTCCCGGTGTTAAAACATTCAAGGAATTTCAAAGCCATTTTTATACCCGGATGAGATTCGTCTTGTTCGCTCAGGAGCGAAAAACGACTGTCGATCTTTTCGTTTGGTAACCATTTTGGGCACATGGAAAGAAGAGCGTCTTTGCCTGTACAAGCAGCAGCCCTCTTTTGTCACTTGCCAAGAACTTGGGCGCCCTTGTAAAGGTGAGGATTCATTGCCTTCGATCTCATTTTGGAACACATGTTGCTTTCTTTAGAACGAAATCAAACGGAGGTTTCTTATGACGACGAAAAGGGCGTTTCTGGTACAAGCGATCGTAATGATGTTCTCCATCGGAGCTCAGGCCGAAACTCTTGTGTTTCATGGTTCTTTGGCGGCACGCAAGCAGTGTGCAGATACAGGCGGTTTCTTTGCGAAGGACCTGGGCTGCAAAAAATTGAATATCACTGAACGAGCGTGTGCGGTGGCCTTGAACGTCAATAGTCAGGGTGAAGTAAAAAGCATCGAGGTTGAAACTCCCGAGGCTCTTACCAAAGGTGATGCTCGCAAAGCTCAATACAAAACGTCAGTCTCAGGACCTTATCTATATCAGGACGGATTCCATGCTTATTCATTCAAGTTAGATAAGTCTTCTTCCGCGGAAGTGAAGATTGCCAGCGACGGTACAGGCCGAGTCTTGGCCGCGAATCTTTATTTTGATCACGTATTTCAAGCTGACGGCAGTCGTGTTTACAAACAGTACGAATGCCGCAATCTGAAGCGAGTTAAATAGTTTTAAATTTCAATTTGGCGGCAGAGCCATTGTTCGAGCTCTGTCAGTCCTGCGGAAAGATCCGGGTATTTTGCCTGGATCTTGCCAAAGGCGTTTTTAATCGCATCGCCACGATAAGGGGAACCACGAAGTTCATTCGTCAGGTCTTCGACCAACTGCGGATACAGGCAGTCGGTGAAAATGCGAAGTTCTTTGATTGTGCCGTCCTCGACTTTAAATTGAAAATCGAAAAAACCCAAAGACAGATATTCATCCATCTTGTGACTAAATTCCAAGGTGTTGCCATACAACCAGTCCCAGGAGCTTAGTGATTCATACTGGCTATTCAGCTCGGGCATTTGTTTCAGACTTTCCATCGTCAAGGAAACCACTTCGGCTTTGGCGTCATAAAATTTTTCGAAGGCAGCGACCATGGTTTCAACAATGCGCTCGTGACGGATTTCCGAGGCCACTTCATTGAGATTGGCGACACGCGCCCGCACAGACTCTTTGCCTTTGGACTGAAGTTTTTTGGGATTAGGGGTCAGATAGTTCCCAAGACGGGCAAGGTCGGTATGAAGAAGCAAAGTCCCGTGGTGAAAGGCGCGGTCCTTTTTTTCCCGATAGGCACTGCCACTGAACTTGCGGGGGCCGTCGTGGAAAGGGATCAGCAGATCATTTCTTCCCGAAGCTTCGCCTTGAATACCAAAAGTTTTCAAAGCATCAAAAATAATCTGCACATTGTTTTCACGTTTATAGGATTCTTTCGGTGAAAGAAAAGTGAAATTGGTATTTCCCAGATCGTGAAACACGGCGCCGCCCCCCGTGGTTCTGCGAGCCAAGTGAACGTGATCTGCTTTCATCTGCGCAAGATTGCATTCGGTCCAGGGATTTTGATTTCTGCCGATAACCACGGTTTCTTCATTTCTCCACAAAAAAAGAATTTGTTGAGAAGGATCCAAATTGTGAAAGATCCACTCTTCCGTGGCTAAGTTCAGGTGAGGATTCAAACTATCAGACAGAAAGACTTTAAGTTTTTGCATGCTCGTAACCTAGTCCGACTCGAGCACATCGTCAAGGGACCAGCGGCCTCAGGTCCCGTCGGGAATATTGACTTTCCGCCTGTAAACGAATTAAATAGAGTTGTATTCCGCTCGCTATTATTGGCGCAATACCCGGACGATGTGCGACGTACCCGGTTAGGACAAGACGACGCTTTTTTCTAAGGAAAGGAGTGTTGGTATGTCTAACACAAAAGCATGGATTCTTTTAGTGATCGCAGGCATTTTAGAAGTGGGTTGGTCGATCGGTCTTAAATACACCGCCGGATTTACGAAACTAGGCCCCAGTATCTTCACCTTGCTAACGTTGGCTGGCAGTATGTTTTTGTTGGCCAAAGCCGCGAATGTGCTGCCCATCGGCACCGCTTACGGAATCTGGGTCGGCATCGGCGCTTTGGGCGCAGCCATCTTGGGTATCATTCTTTTCAAAGAAGCGGTGACGCCAGGGCGACTTTTTTTCCTGGCGCTTTTGTTGGTGTCTATCATCGGTCTTAAAGTGACCTCAGGGGCGCAGTGAAGGGTAAGAGCCCCCGCGCGCTTTTAAGTCTGTGACGAAGAGTTGATCCATTTGGGAAGAGGTTGCGGAACGTAGTGCGCAAACTTCTCGAGCATTTCTTCCGGTGAATCCGCAAAGACCATCAGGCTGCGATATTCTTCCCGAATGAATTGTTCGTGCATTCCAGCTTCGACCAGACCTTTTAAAGGTGTGTAGAAGCCTGCCACATCCAGAACCCCAATGGGTTTTTGATGAAGTCCCAGTTGCGCCCACGTGGTGATTTCAAAAAGTTCTTCAAAGGTTCCAAAGCCCCCAGGAAGAGCGATAAAAGCGTCTGACAGTTCCGACATCAAAGCCTTGCGAGAGTGCATGGAATCCACAACCCGAAGCTCAGTCAAACGCGCATGCGCGACTTCTTTAGTCATCAGCAACTGCGGAATCACGCCAATGGCTTTTCCGCCGGCGGCCATAACTGCATCAGCGACCGCGCCCATCAAGCCCACTTGGGCACCGCCATAGATTAGCGTGATATCTTTTTGCGCCAGGGTCGTGCCAAGCAATTTTGCCATGGCGATATACTCTGGACGTGCACCAGGGCTTGAACCACAAAAAACACAGATACTTTTCATCAGCGCCCTCTTCAAAAAAAATGGGAAAAAGGTGTTTGTGCCTTTTTCCCATGGACCCGATTCCTTTCTTTAAAAGGAAGGCGGGGATCTATTTCAACGTGAAGTTGAAGATGCTGGTATCGAAAGAATTGTATTCGTCGTAACGAGACAGCGCATACAGATCTTTACGAGTTTGCATTTTGTCCAAAAGACCTTCTTGAGTTCCTTTGGCCTTGATTTCAGAAAGACCTGCCACCGTGGCACCCATCGCCAGACGGAAGGTCGTGACAGGGTAAATCACGATGTTGTAACCAAGATTAGAAAGTTCTTGATACGTGTACAGGCGACCTTTACCGAACTCGGTCATATTAGCAAGAAGAGGAACTGAAACTGCCTTGCGGAAAGTTTCAAATTCTTTTTCTGTTTCCAAAGCTTCGGTGAAGATACAATCCGCACCCGCATCGATATAAGCTTTGGCGCGATCAATCGCTTTGTCCAAGCCTTCCACCGCACGAGCGTCAGTACGAGCGATCAAAAGAAAATTTTCATCCAACTTTTTACCGCGAGCCGCTGCTGCCACTTTGCGCGTGGCCTCTTCGCGAGTCACCAGGCCTTTACCATCCAAGTGGCCACAACGCTTTGGATTGATTTGATCTTCGATATGGCAACCTGCAAGACCCATCTCGATCATTTCTTGCACGGTGCGAGTTGCACTCATCGGCTCACCAAACCCGGTGTCGATATCAATAATCGTCGGAAGCTTCGTTGTGCGAGCTATCTGACGACCGCGCTGAGCCACCTCAGTCAAAGACGTTAAACCGATATCGGGATAGCCAAGATCATTTGAAAGAACCGACCCCGAGATGTAAACTCCATCAAAGCCTTCTTTTTCAATTGCCATACTTACCAGCGGTGACCAAGACCCCGGAAACTGCAAAAGCTTCCCTGACTTCAAGGCCTCACGAAAATTCTTACGTTTTTGAGCGGGAGTAATTTCAGGAAATAACATCGTTCCTCATCTTTCTCAAACCCTTCGGGCCGTCGTGCATATGCTTAGACGTCGTGGTAGAGCGGAGTTGCCTCTAAAGGCGTTCCCTCCGCTCTCGCACCGAGATCTAGGATCTAGAAGATCCCTTTATTATCGCGTTTGTTGTTAACAAGCTTCTCAATAGGAATCTGAACATTCAACTGTTGAACTTCTTCAGCCGTCAAAGACTCAAGACGCTCACAAAGACCGATGAAACGATCCCGTTCGGCCTTCGTGATGATTCCTTCAGTCAAAGTGTCAAACTTGCGGATGTAGTCCGCACGCTTGAAGGGACGAGCCCCCGCAGGATGCGCATCAGCCACGCCCAATTCGTCAACGATCTTAGAACCGTCTTTCATGGTGATTTCTACGCGACCGCCGAAGCGTTTTTTATCTGGATCAGTTTCGTGGTACCAAGCTGTCCATTGTTTATCTTCAACAGTGGAAATTTTGTGCCACAAAGCCACAGTGTCAGCACGTTTCGCGCGCTCCGGAGCGTACGAATTAACGTGGTGCCAAGTGCCATCTTGAAGTGCCACTGCGAAAATGTACATGATTGAGTGATCCAGAGTTTCGCGGGAAGCATTGGGATCCATTTTTTGGGGGTCGTTCGCGCCAGTACCGATCACATAGTGAGTGTGATGTGATGTGTGGATCACGATGGATTGGATGTCGTCGAAGTTTTTGATCATTGGTTTCATTTTGCGAGCCAAGTCGATCAAAGCTTGAGATTGATACTCTGCCGAGTGTTCTTTCGTGTAAGTCTCAAGGATTGCGCGCTTTTCTTCGCCCGGTTCTGGAAGTGGAACTTCGTATTTTCCATCTTTACCATCAAGCATGTAAGCGATGACTGAGTCTTCACCTTCATAAATCGGAGAGGGCGCACCTTCACCACGCATCACACGGTCCACGGCTTCAACCGCCAATTTTCCGGCGTGCGCTGGAGCGTAAGCTTTCCAAGAAGAGATTTCCCCTTTGCGAGATTGACGAGTCGTGAAAGACACGTGAACCGCTTGTTGCACCGCTTGGAAAATAGTTTCAGTTGGCAAAGACAACAAAGTGCCGATACCTGCCGCTTGAGCCGGGCACAAGTGAGCAATATGGTCTTTTTTGTGTTTGTGAAGGCAGATGGCTTTTACTAGGTCGACGTGCACTTCGTAACCCGTCACGATGCCTTTCAAAAGTTCTTTACCATTTTTACCCATCTGTTGCGCCACTGCCAAAATAGCCGGGATGTTGTCGCCGGGGTGAGAGTAGTCAGCCGCTAGATAAGTGTCATGGAAATCCAATTCACGAACGGCTGTTCCGTTGGCCCAGGCCGCCCATTCGCAGTCAAATTTTTGATCATTGGGCATACCGAAGACCGTCGCACCAGCATTGCGAGGATGGGCAATGGCCATGGCGCGTGCCGAAGCGACTGGGCGGCGGTTGGCAGCCGCAATAGCGACAGAGGCATTGTCGATGATGCGATTGATAACCATGTCGACGACGTCAGCTTTGATGGGCGCATTGTCAGAAGCAATTTCTGCAATTTTCCAAGCAAGTTGATCCTTGCGATCCAACTTTTCTTTAGACGGATAAACACGTACGAGATGTTTTTTCATAAAGTCCCTTTCTGGATTAGAAAAATCAAAACGGTTCAAGCTAACTTGGCCGTCAGAAAGGGTCAAGAATCAGACTGTGGGCCGCCGGTTCATTCAGCGCGTCGTGACGCTATCCCAGCCTTTTTTGTCATGGAAATTCGGGGTGGTGTCGGGATGTCTCAAGGCCCAGTAGCTTTTTTCACCGTTGGTGAATTCAATCACGGCGGTCAGCCCCAAATAGGCCGCTTTTGACGCTTCATAACCCTTGATTTCGATGTGAAAGCGCACCCGGTTTGTTTCGCCGCTGCGCTCTTTCAGAACCACGGAAATCTTATCGGCCGGGGTCATGCCGGTGCGGTAGCTGCTAAAGCTATAGGCATTCCAGTGCCCGTTCGGCGAGCAATTGATTTCCAAATAAGGGTCGGTTGCGGCGGGGCCCTCGGCAAGGAAGG